>JAKSKK010000009.1 GCA_024401745.1 Bacteroidales bacterium | reverse complement strand
GCTGCCTCTTCCCGCAAGAAATCACTGCAAGAACAAGAATGCCTAATACGTAATACTTTACTGATCTCCTCATGAAAAGTTATCCTGCATCTCAAAGGTAGTCAATTATTTCTGATATAATCACCAGTCCTGGCCAACGATTTTAAGATCAACAAGAAAAAAGAAAAGAATCGTCCTCCACGGGGGCGCCATGCCCTCTTGAATGCGTTTCGCACAAATAGTGGAAAATTTTGGGTGAAAGTGTAATGAAGTGGAAAATTTTTATTATCTTTGCGTTTGCGTATAAGAATTAAAAATGGTCACATTCATCGGAAAATATCCCTCCAAAGTCGACGACAAGGGCCGCCTGGTCCTTCCGGCGTCATTCAGAGGCGTATTGCCCGCTGGAAGCGACTCGAGGTTTGTCATCAAGAAGAGCATCTACGACCCCTGTCTGGAGATGTACACTTTCGAAGAGTGGAATGCCCAGTCAGAGAAGATCAAGGATTCTCTCGACTTCTTCAATCCCGATCACGTCACGTTCTGGAGAGAATACATGCGTGACTGTGACATAGTGGAGCCAGACGCCCGGCTCGGGCGAATCTCCATATCCCGGGACCTTCTTGACGCAATAGGTGTAACCAAGGAAGTGGAATTCTTTGGCATTGGCTTCAAGATCGAGATCTGGGCAAAGGAGCAGTTCGAGCAGTCCCGCATATCTAACGAGAATTACGTAGCCATCGCCAAGAGCCTCTCCCGCAGATAGGCGGAGACGATGAGCGAATACCACAATCCAGTACTCCTTCATGAAAGCGTGGACGCCCTGGTCCTGAACCCGGGCGGAATCTATGCCGACGCTACTTTCGGTGGCGGCGGGCACTCAAGGGAAATCATGAGCAGGCTTGACGCGAACGGTCGCCTCGTATCCTTCGACAGGGACGAGGACGCCCTCGCCAACGCCATCGACGCCCCCCGCTTCACGCTCGTACACAACAATTTCAGATTCATACACAACTACTCCCTCCTGCATACGGAGGGCGGATTCGACGGAATCCTGGCCGACCTCGGCGTAAGCTCCCATCAGTTCGATACCGCTGAACGCGGATTCTCCTTCCGCTACAGCGCGCAGCTCGATATGCGAATGAATGTGCAGGGTGGTAAGACCGCTGCAGACATTGTCAATTCTTATACGCAAGAAGAATTGGAGAAGGTTCTACGACTCTATTCGGAGATCGACAACGCCCGCCGCGTGGCCCAGCTCATAGTTGCCGCCCGCGCAAAGGCGCCGATCCTCACAACAGACGACCTCGACAATGCCATTGCGGCAGCCCTGCCTTCTTTCGCTGAGCACAAGTACCTCGCAAAGGTCTACCAAGGCCTTCGCATCGAGGTCAACCAGGAGATGAGATCACTGCAGAAGTTCCTCGAGGGCTCGGCAAAGGCCCTGAAGGAAGGTGGAAGGCTCGTAGTCATCACCTACCACTCCCTGGAGGACCGCATGGTCAAGAACTTCATCAAGACAGGAAACGTCGACGGGACCGAGGAGAAGGACATGTTCGGACGCAGCAGCGCCCCGCTGAAGGCGGTCAACCGCAAGCCCATCCTTCCTGCCGAGGAGGAGATAGAGAGCAACACACGCGCACGCAGCGCAAAACTCAGGATAGCGGAGAAGATATGAAGGACGTGAAGAAGACCTGGAAGATAGCCGACATCGGCACTTTCCTCAAGAACAGCTTCATAGCGATCTTGAAGGGAGAGTTCCTCCTGCGCCTCAACGTGGGCAGGTACTTCATCCACATCGTCTACACCTTCTTCCTGTTCGCCCTTGTGATCTGGATATCGCTGATGATAGACAACACCCAGAGCAAGGTGGAGAAGAACAAGAGAACACTTCAGGAACTGGAGATAGTCCATTCCCAGAAGACATACGAGATCGTGAGCCTCTCACGCCGTTCCACCGTGAACGCAATGCTGCAGGAGATGGGCTCGGAAGTACAGGAAGCGCAGCAGCCTGCAACCAGACTTGTAAAGTAAGATGAGCGAGAACAACGGCATAGGCAAGAAACGTGAGCGTATCAGCGTAATACTGTACACGCTCTACATCGTGCTGCTCGCAGCATCGGTGCTGCTGATCCTGCGCATCATCGGCATCCAGCTGTTCTTCCGCCCCGACGAGAAGATCAGGGACGCCCTCACCCCGGCAGTGGTGGCCAAGACCATCGACCCCGCCCGAGGCAACATCATCGACTGCGAAGGCCGCCTGCTGGCCCTCACCACCCCCACCTATCAGATCTACATGGACTGCACGGTGCTCAAGGAAGAAATCAAGAGCAGGATGGACAGCAAGATAGCCCGCGCAAAGGGCGACCCCGTGAAGATCTCTGACGCAAAGGCTGAGGCCGAGACCCGCGAGGCAGAGTGGCTCGGCAAGGCAAAGGAGCTCTCCGTAGAGCTTGCCAAGGTATTCCCCGGCAAGACTTCCGACTACTTCTACCAGCTCATCAGGGACGGACGCGCCAACAACAGGAAATACGTCAAGATAGGCACCCCCATCGACCGCAACACCCGCAACGCCGTGATGGAGTTCCCTCTGTTCAGGGACGGACGCTACAAGAGCGGAGTCATCTTCGAGCAGGACTACGTGCGCAAGTACCCCTACGGCAAGCTCGCAAGGCGTACCATCGGATTCGTGCGCAACAACAAGAGCGACGTAGGCAACACCCACATCGGCCTCGAGGGCAAGTTCGACCACATCCTGCACGGCACGAACGGCCGCGAGTACCTGCGTGAGACCGACCACGGCCGCATGCGCGACAACGACAGCGCATTCGTGAAGGCAGTCGACGGCAAGGACCTCAGGACCACCCTGAACATCGACTATCAGGACATCGCCGACAAGGCCCTGCGCGCCGAGATCGAGCCCGAGGAAGACCTCGAGGGCGCATGCCTGGTACTCATGGAGGTGAGCACGGGCGCAATCCGCGCGATGGTCAACCTCGTCAGGGACAACGCCGGCACCGGCTCCTGGGAAGAGATACAGAACCTCGCCATAGGCCGCAAGTGCGAGCCCGGCTCTGTGTTCAAGACCGTGACCCTCATGAGCGTGCTGAACGACGGATTCATCAAGAGCCTCGAGGAGACTCTCCCCGCCGGCAGCGGCCACGTTGAAGGAACCTCGATCAACGACGCACACATCCCCGACTTCGTGCGCAACCACGGCGGAGTGAAGGAGATCTCGATAATCGACGGATTCAAGATATCGTCCAACTACGTATTCGCGACCCTGGCAGTCAAGAACTACGGAAAGCACGGCAAGAAGGACGACACCAAGCGCTTCCTCGAGAACATCTACACCTACAAGCTGGGCGAGGCCTACGACTTCGACCTCGACGGAATGCTCACTCCCACGATACCCTCTCCCGAGAGCCGCTACTGGACCAACACCGACCTCGGCTCCATCGGTTTCGGATACTCGACCGAGGAGACTCCCATGCACATCCTCACCTTCTACAACGCCATCGCGAACAAGGGAAGGATGATGAAGCCCTACCTCGTGGAGGACATAGAGGAGCACGGAATCGTGGTGGACAAGCGCGGCCCCAGCGTACTGAACGCCGCAGTCTGCACCAAGGCTGTCGCCGACACGATCACCCGCGCCCTCAAGGCCGTCACCGAGGAAGGTACGGCAAAGAGACTCAAGAACGCGAAGTGCACAGTGGCAGGAAAGACGGGCACATCGTTCGGAACCTTCGAGAACGGGCAGTACTCCGACGCTTCCGGCCGCAAGAAATACCAAGGAACCTTCGTAGGATTCTTCCCCGCAGAAGACCCTCAGTACAGCGTCATCTGCGCCGTATACTCAAAGCCCACTGGCAAGCAGTTCCAGGGTGGCGGAATCCCTGCAAGGGCAATCAAGACACTTATTGACGGGCTGTACAACATAGATCCCTACTTCCAGCCCACATTGGAGAAAGCAAAATGAAACTGAGCGAGCTCATAAAGAATACAGGCATTGTGTCAGTGGCCGGCAGCACGGACATCGACATCACCTTCGCGACCAACGACTCACGCAAGGTCGTTCCCGGCACCGTATTCGTGGCCGTGAACGGCTGCGGGAACGACGGACGCGGCTTCATTCCCTCGGCAATTGCCGCAGGAGCAGCCGCAGTCGTGCACGAAGGCGAGCCTTCATGCAGAGGCGAGGCCACCGAGATGATAGTGGAGAACAGCCGCTACGCAGCCGCCATCATAGCCGACGCATTCTACGGCCACCCCAGCAGAGATCTCAAGCTCGTGGGCATCACCGGAACCAACGGCAAGACCACCACTGTCACCCTCCTGTACAACATGTTCCGCAAGCTCGGATACGGCTGCGGCCTCCTTTCAACCATAGCCAACTACGTGAGCGAGGAGAGGATGGAGACAGCCAACACCACCTCCGACCCCTTCACCATCAACTCGCTCATGGCAAGGATGGTAGAGGCAGGATGCGAGTACTGCTTCATGGAAGTGAGCTCGATAGGCGTCGAGCAGGACAGGGTAAGCGGCCTCGACTTCAACGTAGGCATCTTCTCGAACCTCACCCACGACCACCTCGACTACCACGGCACCTTCGCCGAGTACCTCAGGTGCAAGAAGCTGTTCTTCGACCGTCTGGGCTCAGGCGCATGCGCAATCATCAATGCCGACGACCGCAACGGCATGATAATGACCCAGAACACCAAGGCCGAGGTCATGACCTACAGCTGCCGCAGCGTCGCAGACCACAGCTGCCGCATAATCGAGCAGGGATTCGACGGAATGCTCCTCAAGATCGACGGAACCGAAGTATGGTGCCGCCTCGTAGGTGCGCACAACGCATACAATCTGCTCGCGATATACTGCGCAGCATTGGCCCTGGGAGCCGACAGGGAGGAAGTGCTGGTGGCACTCTCTTCTCTCGAATCAGCGCCCGGCCGCCTCGAGACCCTGAACGGGCCCAGGGGCATCAACGTAATAATTGACTACGCACACACGCCCGACGCACTCGAGAACGTGCTCAAGACCCTCAGGGACGTTGCTCCCGAGAGCGAGCTTGACTGCCTCTTCGGCTGCGGCGGCGACCGCGACCGCACAAAGCGTCCCGAAATGGCAGCAATTGCCGAGAAGTACGCCGACCGCATATTCGTGACCTCCGACAACTCCCGCACAGAGCGCACCGAGGACATAATGGACGAAATAGTGAAGGGATTCTCAGCAGAAGGAAGGGCCAAGGCGATATGCATCTCCGACCGCAGGGAGGCCATCAGGAGCGCGATAATGTTCGCCCCCATGAACGCCACCATCCTCCTCGCAGGCAAGGGCCACGAGACATACCAGATAATCGGGAAGGAGAAGACTCATTTCGATGAGAGAGAAATTGTAAACGAAGTCTTTAAAACCTTAAAGTAGAAGATGTTATATCACCTTATCAACTGGCTTTCAAGCCTTGGCATAGACATTCCCGGAGCGGGCCTGATGAACTACCTGTCATTCAGGGCGATGCTGGCAGCCGTGTTCAGCATGCTCATCGCATTCTTTGCCGGCGGCAAGATCATACGTCTGCTCCAGCGCAAGCAGATCGGCGAGACCATACGCGACCTCGGTCTGGAAGGCCAGATGCAGAAGAAGGGCACCCCTACCATGGGCGGCGTCATCATCATTCTTGCAGTCGTGGGCTCAGCCCTGCTCGTCTGCAGGCTTGACAGCATCTACACCATCCTGATGCTCGTGACCACCCTCTGGTGCGGAGCTATCGGATTCACCGACGACTACATCAAGGTATTCAAGCACAACAAGGAAGGCATGAGCGCCAAGGGCAAGCTCGTCCTCCAGTTCGGCCTCGGACTGCTGGTAGCGTTCACCGTATGCATCAGCAAGTCCATCCCCACCGACAACCTGGTGACCACAATCCCCTTCGTGAAGGCTCACGAGTTCGACTATTCATGGCTCTCACCCTTCAAGGGTCAGTTCGGAGTGTACTGCTCATGGGCAATCTACATGATAATGATAATCGTGGTCATCCTGTCATGCTCAAACGGCACCAACCTCACCGACGGCATGGACGGCCTTGCAGCCGGCACCTCGGCAATCGTAGGCGTGGCGCTCGGTATCATGGCATGGCTCAGCGGTGACGCGATTGACGCGAAGTACCTGAACATCATGTACATACCCGGTGCCGGCGAGGTGGCGATATACATGGCGGCATTCGTGGGCGCCCTGCTCGGATTCCTCTGGTACAACTGCTTCCCCGCCCAAGTATTCATGGGCGACACCGGCAGCCTCACCATAGGCGGCGTGATCGGCGTATGCGCAGTGCTCGTGAGAAAGGAGCTCCTCCTCCCCATACTCTGCGGCATCTTCCTGATGGAAAGCCTGTCAGTGATCATCCAGCGCACCCACTTCAAGCGCACCAGGATCAAGTACGGCGAGGGCAGAAGAGTGTTCCTCATGGCACCTCTGCACCATCACTACCAGAAGAAAGGCATTCCTGAGCCTCGCATCGTAAGCAGGTTCTACATCATAGGAATCATATTGGCGGTATCAACATTGGCACTTTTGAAGATCAGATAATGGCTAGAGTCGTTGTATTGGGCGGAGCAGAGAGCGGCGTAGGCGCTGCAGTGCTCGCAAAGGTTAAAGGTTTCGACGTATTCCTGTCCGACCTGGGACAGATCAAGGAAGAGTATGCGCAGACTCTGCGCCAGTGGGACATTCCCTTCGAGCAGGGAGGCCACACCGAGAGCCTCATTCTCAACGCAGACGAGGTTGTGAAGAGCCCCGGCATTCCTTCCACTGCTCCCATGGTAAGGAAGCTCGCCGAGCAGGGCACCCACATCGTGTCTGAGATAGAGTTCGCTTCACGCTACGACAGCGCGAAGAAGATCTGCATCACCGGATCCAACGGCAAGACCACGACCACCTCGCTGATTTACTACCTCCTCAAGGAGGCGAACCTCAACGTGGGCCTGGGCGGCAACATAGGCAAGAGCTACGCCATGCAGGTAGCAACTGAGCAGCACGACTACTATGTACTGGAAATCAGCAGCTTCCAGCTCGACGACGCATACGACTTCCGCCCCGACATCGCCATCATCACCAACATCACGCCCGACCATCTCGACCGCTACGACCACAAGATGGAGAACTACGTGAAGGCCAAGTTCAAGATCACCCAGAACCTCCGCCCCGAGGACTGCTTCATCTTCGACTCAGACGACAAGATAACCATCGAGCACCTCAGCAAGATCGTGCTCCAGGCCAAGATGCTCCCCTTCACACAGGAGAAGAAGGTCGAGCAGGGCGCATACCTTGAGGACGAGAAGATCGTCGTGAAGTTCGAGGAGAGCGAGACCGAGATCTACCTCAAGGAGCTCGCACTCGGCGGAAAGCACAATGTATACAATTCCATGGCCGCCGCACTTGCAGCAAAGGCAACAGGCATATCAGACAGCGTGATACGCAACTCGCTGAAGTCATTCTCACCCATCGAGCACCGTCTGGAGCCCGTCCTCAGCCTCAATGACGTTATGTACATCAACGACTCCAAGGCTACCAACATCGACGCTGCATGGTACGCACTCGAGAGCCAGACAAGCCCCATCGTCTGGATCGTGGGCGGCAAGGACAAGGGCAACGACTACTCCATCCTCGACGAGCTTGTGAAGACCAAGGTCAGAGCGATAGTCTGCATGGGTGTGGACAACAGCAAGATACACGCGGCATTCGAGAAATTCGGCCTCCCCATGGTCGACACACTCTCAGCCGACGAGGCAGTGAAGGCATCGGCCAAGCTTGCAAAGCCCGGCGACGTAGTGCTTCTCAGCCCCTGCTGTGCAAGCTTCGACCTGTTCAAGAACTACGAAGACCGCGGCGAGAAATTCAAGCAGGCAGTAAGGAAACTTTAAGAGCATACAATGGCAGCAAAGAAAAAGTCATTCTGGACATTCGCAGACAGTCTTGAAGGAGACAAGGTGGTATGGATCATCGTGCTGATGCTGATCCTGTTCTCCATCGTCTGCATATTCTCGTCCACCTCCAGGCTCCTGGAGGGCGGACAGACCAGACTTGACATAGTCCGCGGCCAGCTTGTCATAGTGGCGATAGGCCTTGGACTTATAATACTCTGCTACAACATCAAGAGCATCGGCTTCTTCAGGTGGTGCTCGAAATGGGGATTCCTCGTTTCGTTCGCGCTGCTCGCACTGCTGCTCTCCAAGATAAGCACTCCATTCATCAAGTCCATCGAGCTGAACGGCGCCAGACGAATCATACAGGTGGCAGGCATACAGATCCACGTGTTCGAGGTGGTCAAGGTGGCTATGGTCATGTACCTCGCATGGGCGCTCGACGAGCTCAAGAAGGGCCGGCTGAAAGGCCCGAAGAAGCTCATCTGGAAGAAGGTCATATACCTGTATGCACCCTTCCTGACCATATTCATGATGGTCATTCCCGGCTCCAACACCGCGGCTCTGTTCATCGGAGGCATAATGTTCATCGTGATACTTCTCGGTGGTGGCAACGCCAAGGACCTCGGCCTGCTGGCCGCATCGGGAGCCGTTCTGCTGACGCTCTGCGTGCTGGCCTACAAAGTTTCTGACGGCAAGGTCATGGGCCGAATCGGCACAGGTATCAGCCGTATATTCGACGACACCGACTGGGAGCAGCAGGTGCTGAACTCACGCAAGGGATCCATCCCCTATCAGGAAGCTCTCGACGCGATACGCCAGCCCTACAGCGCCAAGATTGCGGTGCACGAAGGCGGCATCATCGGAAAGGGTCCCGGACAGAGCACCCAGAGATACGTGGTTCCCGACATCTCGGAGGACTACATGTTCAGCTTCATCATCGAGGAGTACGGACTGCTAGGAGGCATACTCGTAATCTTCCTGTACGTGTCGCTGATGGCAAGGGCCACAATCATAGTGAGGAACTGCGGCAACGACCTTTACGCGAAGCTCAGCGTGGCCGGTCTGGCCATACTCATAACGGGGCAGGCCTTCCTGCACATGTTCGTGAATGCCGACATAGGCCCCATGACAGGCCAGACGCTGCCCCTCATCAGTCACGGAAACTCAGCCTTCTTGTGCTTCAGCCTCGCATTCGGTATCATACTGAGCTTCAGCAGGATAGCATCAAGGAAGATAGACCGTGAGATAAAGAAGGCGGCTCCCCTGGTGGAGATGCACGAGGTCGCAGCGGCAGCACCTGACACTGCCGACGACGAATACACAGAAGACGAACTTTTACAAGAAAGCAAAGAATATGACAGCCTATAGGAAACTCAGAGTGATCATCAGCGGAGGCGGCACCGGAGGACACATCTTCCCTGCAGTGTCGATCGCGAACAAGCTGAAGGAAGTCAATCCTGAAACCGAGATACTCTTCGTAGGTGCGGAGGGCAAGATGGAGATGGAGAAGGTTCCCGCAGCCGGCTACGAGATAGTCGGACTGCCTATCGTGGGCCTGCAGCGCCAGCTGAACTTCAAGAACATAGTGAACGACCTCAAGGTTCCCTTCAAGATACTCCAGAGCATACACAAGGCAGGAAAGGTCATAGATGAGTTCAAGCCCGACATCGCAATAGGCGTGGGCGGCTATGCTAGCGCTCCCCTTCTGTGGAAGGCCACCGCAAAGAAAGTCCCCGCCCTCATCCAGGAGCAGAACGGCTTCGCAGGACTCACCAACAAGCTTCTCGCAAAGAGAGTAGGCAGCATCTGCGTGGCATACGACGGCATGGAGAGGTTCTTCCCTGCCGACAGGATCACATTCAGCGGCAACCCCATCCGTTCGGAGATACACCCTTACGGAGAGGCAGAGAAGGCTGAAGGCATGGAATACTACAGGCTCGATCCGGCGAAGAAGCATCTCTTCATCGTGGGCGGCAGCCTCGGCGCAGGCACCCTCAACAGGGCAATGCGCAAGTGGATAGAGGCAGGTTGCCCCGGATCCGAAGGCATCGAGGTGCTCTGGCAGTGCGGACGCTACTACAAGAAAGGCATAGACGAGTTCATGGCAGGCCGCGAGCTTCCTTTCATCCACTACACCGACTTCATTGGACGCATGGACCTCGCATACGCTTGCGCTGACGTGATAATCAGCCGCTCCGGCGCATCTTCAGTGTCAGAGATATGCGCAGCCCACAAGGCAGCCATATTCGTCCCCAGCCCCAACGTGGCCGAAGACCATCAGACGCACAACGCCATGGCCCTCGTAAGCAAGGACGCCGCCATGCTGGTGCGCGACGCGGATGCCGAGACAAAGCTCCTGCCCACTGCAATCGAGCTGCTCGGAAACCCTGAGAAGATAAAGGAACTTGAGCGCAACGTCGCCCCTCTCGCAAGACCCGACGCAGCCCAGACAATCATAGACGAAGTTTACAGACTGGTATGACGAACGTATATTTCATAGGAATCGGCGGCATAGGCATGAGTGCCATCGCCAGATATTTCAAGTTCAAGGGACTGAACGTGGCCGGATACGACCGCACCCCCAGCGAGCTGACCGCAAAGCTTGAGTCAGAGGGCATTCAGGTCCATTACGAAGACCGCCCCGACCTCATCCCTGCCGACAAGGACGAGACTCTCGTCATATATACTCCCGCCATCCCCGCCGAACTCGGCGAGCTCTGCTTCGTCAAGGAGAACGGCTACCGCGTGGTTAAGCGCAGCCTCGCCCTCGGAGAGATAACCAAGGGCCAGACCTGCCTTGCAGTGGCCGGCACGCACGGAAAGACCACGACCAGCACTCTGGTTGCGCACATACTCACCGAGGCCAGAACCGGATGCTCGGCCTTCCTCGGAGGAATCTCCAAGAACTACGGCACCAACATGCTCATGAGCAAGACGCCCACCGTGGTTGCCGAAGCCGACGAGTTCGACCGTTCCTTCCTGCAGCTGCATCCCGCAATCGCAGCCATCACCGCGATGGATGCCGACCACCTCGACATCTACGGCGACCTGGCCCACGTGCAGGAGGCATTCCGCGAATTCGCCTCACAGATCAGCGAGACCCTCATCCTCAAGTACGGATGCCCCATCAGCCAGGACCAGATCAGCGCCAGGATATACACCTACCATTTCGACGACGAGCGCGCCGACATCCACAGCACCAACCTCAGGCTGAGCGCTGACGGCCACTACACCTACGACCTCGTATACCCCGCAGGAGTCCTGAAGGACATCCGCGTGGGCACCCTCGGCTGGGTGAACGTCGAGAACAGCATCGCAGCCGCCGCAATATGCCTCTGCTACGGCACCGACGCGCAGAAGATACGCCATGCCATAGGCACATACCAGGGAGCGCAGCGCCGCCTCGACGAGCACGTCAACAAGCCCGGCCTCGCCTACATCGACGACTACGCACACCATCCAGCAGAGCTGGCCAGCGCCATCTCCAGCATCAGGGACATCTTCCCCGGACGCAGGATCACTGCAGTGTTCCAGCCGCACCTCTACACCCGCACCAGGGACTTCGCGCATGAGTTCGCAGAGGCCCTCAGCGGAGTGGACAAACTCATACTCCTCGACATCTACCCCGCAAGGGAACTCCCCATCGAGGGTGTGACCTCCGAAATCATATTCAAGGACGTGACCGCCCCCGAGAAGGTGATGCTCCCCAAGGAAGAGCTCATGGACTACCTCGGGAAGGAGGACCTCGACGTGCTCGTGACCTTCGGAGCCGGCAACATCGACAGATTCATAGCCCCCATCAGGGAAATGCTTGAAAAGAGATAGGACATGAAAGCTCGCGTACGACACCTCATCACACTGGCATTCGTGCTGATGTTCGTGCTGATAGTGGCACTGATAGCCAGCATTGGCAACAGTTCCCGCAGCATGCTCACCTGCGGCGGAATCGACGTGAAGTTCGCAGACTCGCTGGAGTTCGTGAACGAGGAGGACGTGCGCATGTGCGTGGAAAGACTGTACGGCAGCTACATAGGCCAGAGGCTCGACAGCATGGGCCTCGCCAGGATAGAAGGGATACTCGAGGAGCAGAGCGCAATCAAGACCTGCGAGGCATGGACTACCGACGACGGCCTGCTGCACCTCCTGATTTCAAGGCGCCAGCCGCTCGCCCGCTTCACGAAGGACGGCCAGAGCGTGTATGCCGACGACCGCGGGGACCTCTTCCCCCTGCAGAACGGCTTCATAGCCCACGTACCCGAGATCACGGGCGTGATACCTACAGACAAGGAATGGGTACAGCAGGTGACAGCCATGCTCGACTACATGCAGTCACACTATTGGGACAAGAGGATAAGCTCGATCAGGGCCACCGACGGCGGCGAGATCATACTCACCTCTGCCGAAGGAGGGGAAAAGATCCTGTTCGGAACCCCAACCGACGTGGAGCAGAAGTTCTGGAGACTCGCCAAGTACTACTCCCACATCCTTCCTTACAAGGGAGACGGATACTACAGGAAGATTAACGTGAAATATAACAAACAAATAATATGCAGCAGGACAGATATATAGCAGCTGTTGATCTGGGATCGACCAAGATTGCCATGACCGTGGCCAAGGTCACGGGAGAGAACGTCCAGATCATCTACTACAAGGAGACGCCCTCCGACGGCGTGAACGACAGCAATGTGTTCAACCCCTTGCGCGCCTCCAAGCCGGTGAGCGCGGCCCTCAAGGAAGCTGAGAACGAACTCGGAATCAAGATTCTGCAGGTAGTCGTAGGCCTTCCCCGCTATGCAGTGCACCAGGAGACGGCCAGCGCCACCCTCCAAAGGGTCGATCCGAACACCTGCATCTCCCAGGAGGAGATTGATGCGCTCAAGAGCATCGCACTGGAGACCTATCCCCTCGACGACGCGTCGAAGGAGGAGATCTACGGCGCAGTGGCACAGTCGTTCAATGCCGACGACCTTATCCAGCAGCCCGAAAGGGACGTCGTGGGTTCTGTTGCAGACACGCTGGAAGGCAATTTCCGCATCTTCGTCGGCTCCAAGAAGTCGGTCAAGAACATAGAGATCGTGCTGAACTCCCTCGGCGTGGCTCCCGCAAAGAAGATATTCATGCCCCATGCCACGGCAAACGCAGTCCTCACCGACGAGGAGAGGGACAACGGCGTGGCACTCATCGAGGTTGGCGGCGGCGTGACCTCCCTCACCATCTACCAGGGAAGGATACTGCGCTTCTACGGTGCCATCCCCTTCGGCGGTGAGAGCATCACCACCGACATCAAGTACGAGGGCAGCTTCAAACGCGAACTGGCCGAGAACATCAAGCTCGCCTTCGGCGCCTGCATGCCCGAGAAGCTGCTCAACATGAGCGAGAAGATACTGCAGATCAACGACGAGGAGACAGGCGCATACGAGCACCTTCCCGTCAAGTATCTGTCTGAGATAATCACCGCACGCGCAAAGGAGATAATCGACGCCGTGCTGTTCCAGATTCAGGAAAGCGGATACGCTGACCGCCTGCGCAGCGGCGTGGTCGTGACCGGAGGATGCGCAAACCTCGCAAACTTCGCAAACCTCGTCAAGGAGATGTCGGGCTACAAGGTACGCATAGGCTATCCCAGGTCACACATGTTCAGCGCAGAAGGCTGCCCCGACATCTGCGACCCTTCAGCAGCAGCATCCATAGGACTCATCCTCACCGCAAAGCAGGACCAGCTTCTCAACTGCACCACTGAACCCGTGGAGGTCGAGGAAGAGGAGACCAGGCTCATCGAGGAAGAACCCGTACAGGAGGTCGAGAGCTACGAGGGCACCATCTTCGACGAGACGGCGAACAAGGTAGTGCCGCAGAAGCCGAAGAAAGAGCCCAAGCCCAAGAAGGAGCACAAGTCACTCAACATTCAGTGGGGCAAGAAGATAAGCAGTTCCATCGGGACCAAGCTCGGCAAGGTGTTCGACGACACCATAGGTGGACTTTATGACGGACTTAACTAACAGGACAGAATCATGGAAGAGATTACCGATATACTGGCACCCAGGAACTGGGCACCCTCAGAAGAGATAATCAAGGTCATTGGCGTGGGCGGTGGCGGCTGCAACGCAGTCAACAACATGTTCCGCGAGGGCATCAGCGGATGCAGCTTCGTAGTCTGCAACACCGACTCCATGGCCCTTGTCAATTCGCCCGTACAGACAAAGATACAGATGGGCCATGGCCTCGGCGCAGGAACCGATCCCATAAAAGGACGCAACGCGGCTCTGGAGTCACAGTCCGAGATAGAGCGCATCGTGATGAACACCAACACCCAGATGCTGTTCATCACCGCAGGAATGGGCGGCGGCACAGGTACAGGAGCCGCACCCGTGATCGCCAAGATGGCGAAGGACCGCGGAATTCTCACCGTGGCAGTAGTGACGCTCCCCTTCAAGAACGAGGGAAACAAGGCTCTCACACGCGCCATCGAGGGCATTCACGAGCTTGAGCGCAACGTGGACTCTCTGCTCATCATCAACAACGAGAAGCTGTACGAGTATTACGGAGCCCTGCTCATCCACGATGCATTCCCCAAGGCAGACGAGGTGCTCTCGACCGCAGTACGAGGCATCATCGAGATAATCCAGAAGCCCGGCTACATCAACGTGGACTTCGAGGATGTGAAGACCATGATGAAGGACAGCGGCATGGCGCTGATGGGCTACGGCTCAGGCAGCGGCAAGAACCGCATCGAGGATGCCGTCAACCAGGCATTCAAGTCTCCCCTGCTGAATGACTTCGACCTCAAGACAGCCAAGAACGTTCTCGTGAACATCACGGGAGGCCGCAACGAGAAGGGCCTCACAATGGACGACATGAACGAGATAAACCGCAAGATCGACGAGTTCACCGGAGGAGCCAACAACTTCAAGCGCGGCCTCATCTGGGACGACGACCCCGAGATAGGCGACAACATCCACATCACATCGATAGTCACAGGCCTGAAGTTCAAGGATGTGATCGGTCCCACCCCCGAGATGGGAGACTACATCATGATCACCCGCAACTTCGTATACGACAAGGCCGATACTTCCCGCAGGGAAGGCGTGCAGCTGCACGAGACACCCAGCGGCACCAGAGTAGGCTTCAGCAGCAAGGACAACCAGAGGGCATTCCACTATGACCTCGACAAGCGTCCCACCCTGCTCGTCGACGACAGCCAGGACATGGCAGCACTCAAGAACACACCAGCAATCAGAAGGAAATAAAATGAAACGCACAAGAGTAAGATTCGCCCCCTCTCCTACCGGGCCCCTGCATATGGGCGGCGTCCGTACCGCACTTTACAACTATCTGTACGCCAAGCAGAAAGGCGGTGACTTCATCATCAGAATCGAGGACACCGACTCGCACAGGTTCGTTCCCGGCGCAGAGCAGTACATAATCGAAGCACTGAACTGGTGCGGCATCATACCCGACGAGGGTGTAGACGAGAACGGAAAGGTTGTGGAGACCGCTTCTGAGAAGCATCCCCACGCACCCTACCGCCAGAGCCAGAGGCGTGCCATCTATCGCGCATACGCAGAGCAGCTCATCGAGGCTGGCTGGGCATACTATGCATTCGACTCTTCAGAGGCTCTGGAAGCAGCCCGCGCTGCAGCCGAGGCAGAAGGCAAGACATTCATCTACAATGCCGAGAGCCGTCAGGGCCTGCGCAACTCGCTGGTCCTTCCCGACGACGAAGTCAAGCGTCTTCTCGAGGAGACCACCGACTGGACCGTCCGCTTCAAGATGCCCCAGGACACAGTTGTGGCAATGGACGACCTCATCCGCGGCCACATCGAGGTGAACACCTCCACCCTTGACGACAAGGTTCTCTGGAAACGCGCCGACGAGCTCCCCACATATCACCTCGCAAACATTGTGGACGACCACCTTATGGAGATCACCGAGGTCATCCGCGGCGAGGAATGGCTGCCCTCACTTCCCCTGCACTACTTGCTCTATCAGGCATTCGGCTGGGAACGTCCGCAGTTCGCACACCTTCCCCTGCTGCTCAAACCCGTTGGCAACGGCAAGCTCAGCAAGCGCGACGGCGACAAGATGGGCTTCCCCGTATTCCCCCTCAACTGGCTCAATTCTGAAGGCGAGACATATCACGGATACCGCGAGGACGGCTATTTTGCCCCCGCATTCGTGAACCTTCTCGCAATGCTCGGCTGGAACCCCGGAACCGAGCAGGAGCTCTTCACCATGGACGAGCTCATCGCTTCCTTCTCACTTGACAAGGTGAGCAAGTCAGGCGCAAAATTCAACCCCGAGAAGGCAAAGTGGTTCAACAAGGAGTACCTCCGCATGAAGAGCGACGAGGAGCTCGCAGCCATATTCGCACCCATGCTCGAGGCAAAGGGCATCAGCGTCGACGGCGCGAAGCTCGTGGAAGTCGTAGCCCTCATCAAGGAGCGCGCTACCTTCGTGAAGGACTTCTGGACCATCGCATCATACCTGTTCGTGGCTCCCGCAGAGTTCGGGGAATACGGCATCAAGGCCGGTGCAGCCAGCGAGAAGCCCGTCGACCCTTCACGTCCCGTCGATCCCAGGGCAAAGGTATATGACGACACCCTCACCGCTCCTTTCCTCGCAAAGGACGTCGACAAGTTCTGGAAGCCGGAGGCAGTTGCAGCAGCTCACGAAGCCTGCAAGGCAGTATGCGAGACCGTGGCAGACTGGAAGAAGGAAGCCATCGAGACCGCACTCGAGGAATACATCAAGGGTCACGAGATGCCTATGGGGAAGGTGATGAACTGCACCCGTCTGGTGCTCTCCGGAGCGGCCAGCGGCCTCGGAATCGCCGACATCATGTACTTCATCGGCCGCGAGCAGACACTCGCCCGCTGGGAGTTCGCTATCGGCCGTCTTGGTCAATAAACAGATTCATGATCATCCCCAGATCCCGCATCTGGCTGATAAACTCTGACTCTTCGGTGCTGCGCTGAGCGGCATCGAAGAGTTTTTCGTACTGCCTTACGCGTCTGCGGGAAACCAGGCGCCAGGCTAGGTCGGCGCTGTAATGGAATCGGTAAAGGTCCAGAATCAGGTCGTATCCGGTCCAGCTTGACATGCCCCGGGAAATCCTGGCATCTGCGTCTATCCTGGCCAGAAGCTCGGCACCGGTATAAGGCAGCATCTGTTCCTGAAGTATCTCGGGGACGTCATTCCTGCAGAAACGAAGACGCACGAGGTCGCGGAAATAAAGGTCACAGAACTCCGCATAGTTCCTGGAATCGAGTATGACCGGTGACCAGCTGACCTGCGAGCCACGGGAACCGGCATGCTCCATCTCCTTCCTGTATAGAGGGAAGAGCGAGTCGAAGCCCTCGACGTCCTCGACTATCACATCCTCCAGCCTGTACTTACCGGACTTCTTAAGCGTCAGGATCTTGTAGGCCGGAATGGCCGCGGACACCGACGGCACCTGGACATTCGTGAGGACAGCGTCGCCCACCTTCCACACAGCCGTGTTGTTTATGTGCATGTGCCCGCCGAAATGGAGCTTCAGACCGGAGAGAGCCATGGAATCCGAAACAGCCGCGCATGGTATGCGCTCGATGTCGAACTTGTCGCGCCCCCAGGAGCGTATCAGATACTCGGACGCGCCGTTGTTGAAGTCGGTGAGCGGATAATGGCTGAAAGCAATCAGCGTCTTGCCACGCTCTTCTGCCTCTCTGCACACCCTGCGCACCCACGTAAGCAGATGCGGCTTATGTCCGAGGGTATAGTTGTAACCCGGGTTGGAGCCCTTGAAGCCACCCTTGCCGTCCGGGAGAAACACGCCTGAATCGATGCTCAGCAGCCACAGCCCGTCCACAGGTTCCACGAGATAGCTTGTGTCCATCACCCTGATGGAGTCACAGTAGCAGAAAAGGCGATCATCCGGCGCGCTTTGGGCAAGAGCCTCGCCGAAACTGTAATCGTCGGGGGTGTATGTCGAGAACGGAGTCTCCCAGTACAGGTAGTCCTCCCGAGGGAAGTAACCATAGTCCGAATAGCAGGACACCTGCTCCTCAAGACCGGCAGACCACAAGTCGGGATTCACATCCGAGCCGTAGAGCATCATGCCCGGATCGCTGGATATGGGGTGCACGCTTCCGTCGGGCTTCAGGAACGACGCGCTTCCTGTATGTCGCCCGAAAGGGGCCTTTGGGTCATGGTTGCCCGGAGTGAGGAAGAACCTCATGCCATAGTGCTGCTCATAGTATTCAAGGATGCGACTGGCGGCCTCCTGGTTGAGCCGTTGGCCGTCGTCGGTCACGTCTCCCGGAATGACCACGGTCCTGATTCCTCGCGAAGCCACGTCGTCAAGGGCGGCCCGGAACGCAAAGATGTTCTCGTTGAAGAGCCTTGTGGAATGGACTTCCTCGTCAAGGCTCTTCACAAGTTCGGGGTGACCCTCCACATCCATGATATGGGGGTCAGGCACAAAGGCTATCCTTTCATGCGCAAGGCCTGAGACCAGCAGGCACAGCATTGTCAGCAATACACTCATTTGAACAAAAATGCACTCTTTTATACAAATATGCACAATTTTAATGGGGAATTAACCATTTTTTAACCCGCTTTATTTGTCCCTGGAGGGGATAACTGGTACCTTTGGTACAAGTTACAACCACATACCAGAAACCCATTTAACCAAATAATCACATTTTAACCACTAATCTCAGAATGAAAAAGCATTTATGTTTGAAGGGCAGGCTGATTGCATTGGCCTCTCTCTGCGTATTCTGCCTGTCAGCGCCTGAGTTCATGCCGGGTACCGGATACGGTATGGCATACGCCCAGAGCCAGACAGTGAAAGGCTCCGTCAAGGACTCGCAAGGCGAGCCTCTCATCGGTGCCGCCGTTCTCCTCAAGGGACAGACACAGGGTGTCGTCACCGACATGGACGGCAACTTCACCATTTCAGCAGCCAAAGGTCAGGTACTCGAGGTCAGCTACATCGGCTACCAGACCAAGGAAGTCACCGTTGACGGTTCAGTCCTCAACGTCGTTCTTGCAGACGACGCGAACTTCCTTGAGGACGTAGTCGTCATCGGCTACGGCAGCCTCCAGCGCAAGGACATCTCATCTTCGATCACCAGCGTCAACGCAAACGACTTCAACAAGGGTTCCTACACCAGCCCCGCTGAGCTTCTCCAGGGCAAGGTTCCCGGACTCACCATCACCCAGGACTCAGACCCCAACGGTTCCGGTTCGATTTCACTCCGCGGTGCATCATCACTCCGTGAGGGTGCCGCAATGGAGCCCTACTATGTGATCGACGGCGTTCCCGGCGTGGATCTTTCTCTCGTGGCTCCTGACGACATCGAGTCAATCGACGTACTCCGCGACGCCAGCGCAACCGCAATCTACGGTTCAAAGGCAGCCAACGGCGTCATCATCGTCACCACCAAGAAGGGCAAGGGCGAGAAGGCATCCGTCACATACAATGGCTACGTTTCATTCGAGAAGCCCGCAAAGAGGCTCGAGATGATGTCTGCCGACGACCTCCGCGCATACGCCAAGGAGAACAACTTCACCCTTCCCAACGACATGGGAGCCGACACCAACTGGGCTGACGAGGTTCTCCGCACAGGCTTCACCCACAACCACAACCTGTCACTTCTCGGAAGCACCGAGAAGAGCCAGTACAGCGCAAGCATCAACTACCGCAACAAGCAGGGTATCCTCCCCAATGCCGGCATGGACATGCTCTCAGCACGCTCATTCATCCAGACAAAGTGCCTCAACGACCGCCTCGAGCTTTCTGCAAACCTCAACGCAAGCGTAAGGAACAGCAGCTGGCTTCCTTCAGCCAACGGCAACGGCGAGAGCGTATACCAGTCTCTCTACTACTTCTCTCCCCTCTGCCCCGTCACCAATCCTGACGGCTCATGGTACGACGGTACAGGCGTGGTTTCACAGAACTACAACCCTGTTGCAATGGTCAACGAGAACAACTACAGGGGCAAGAACAAGTTCATCCAGGGCGTCATCAAGGGTGCCCTCACAATCACCGACGGCCTTGTATGGAACGTAACTGCTTCATACCAGAACCACCAGAACCTCTACTACGGCTACGATTCAATCAAGTCTCAGCTTGCAGCATCAGCATCGAAGCACGGTCTTGCCGGACGCAGCGAGACTGAGAGCGAGAAGAAGCAGCTCGAGACCTGGCTCTCATACGACAAGACATTCGCAGGTGTGCACAAGCTTGACCTCATGGCCGGCTACTCTTGGGAGCAGAGCGACAACGGCGACGGCTTCGGCCTTTCCGCATACAACTTCTATGACGACTCACTGCAGTACTACAACATCGGTCTTGCAAACGTCATCGACACCAACGACATCTATGCGAACCTTCTCTCCACCCTTAGAATGATCTCGTTCTACGGACGTGTGAACTACTCATACGACAGCCGCTACATCTTCCAGGCCACCATACGCCGCGACGGTTCTTCAGCATTCGGCGTGAACAACCGCTGGGGTACATTCCCTTCAGCATCATTCGCATGGCGCGCCATCCAGGAAGAGTTCATGAAGAACCAGAACGTCCTCTCTGACCTCAAGTTCCGCATCGGCTACGGCGTGAGCGGTAACTCACTCGGCTTCGACGCCTACACCGCACGCGAGACCTACGGCGCATCAGGATGGTTCAACTACACCGACGCAAGCGACAACACCTCACGCTACCGTACCATCGCAGCCACCAACAACGCCAACCCTGACCTCAAGTGGGAGCGTACCGCAATGCTCAATGTGGGCGTTGACTTCGGCTTCTTCAACAACAGGCTCACCGGTACCATCGAGTACTACGACAAGGAGACCTCAGACCTGATCTACTGGTACCCCGTTTCAACCAACCGCTACCCCTACAACACAATGACCGCGAATGTCGGCAACATCAGCAACAAGGGTATCGAGCTCTCAATCAACGCAGTTCCCGTACAGACCGAGAACTTCAGATGGAGGACAAACTTCAACATCTCACATAACAAGAACCTCGTCACCAAGATGAGCAACGACACATACTCAGTCGACTATGTGAACATGGGTAACCCGAAGGTCGGCGGATATTCAACCACCACCGTACAGCGTCTGCAGGAAGGCTATCCCATCGGACAGTTCTTCGTATATGAGTGGGCCGGCTATAACGATGCAGGCATCTCGATCTTCAACGATTACGATGAGAACGGCAAGCTCGTAGGCACCACATCGAATCCCGGCGAGGACGACCGCGTGGCAAAGGGCAGCGCACAGCCTGCAGTAAGCTTCGGATGGAACAACGACTTCAGCTACAAGAACTGGTCACTCACCGCATTCTTCCAGGGCGTTGCAGGCAACAAGGTCTACAACGGTCCCCGCGACTACTTCAGTTCACTTACACTCGTGACCACCGGTAAGAACGCCCTCAAGAGCGTCATGACCGAACAGAAGTTCACCGACTCCTGCTCACAGTGTCCTTCAGACCGTTACCTCGAGAACGGCAGCTTCATCCGTCTTGCATCACTGCAGCTTGCATACAACTTCGGCAAGATCGGCAACTGGGTGAACAACCTCCAGCTCTACGCAACAGGCAACAACATCTTCTGCATCACCAAGTACTCAGGCACCGATCCCGAGGTCAACCTCGGTGGCCTTACTCCCGGTATCGAGAATCAGGAGACACGCTATCCTCGCACCCGTTCAGTCCTGTTTGGTGTAAAGGTTAACTTCTAAAATTGAAACGATCATGAAGAACAAATATTTAATTCTTGGTGCTGCGGCACTGCTCATGATAAGCAGCTGTGTTGACCTTGACGTCGACGTCAAGTCAAACTACACCTCATATCCCGAGAACGAGATCGCACAGGAAGCACTTGCAACCGACTGCTACTTCGCACACAGAGCAAGATATGTAGGATTCTACTCAGGTTACATCGGACTCATGGAGATGACAGGCGGCGCTGCCGTTGCTGTCTCATTCAGCGGTGACTACTACGACGAGGGTCCGCGTATGCGTGCGACCCTTCACAAGACTCTCCCTCAGGACTACTGCGTAGACTGGTACTCTGACATCCAGGGAGGTATCACCAAGTGCAACAAGGCGCTCATGAGCCTCGAGAGCGGTGATGGCGAGATCTCCAAGACAGCCGCTCAGATCCGTGCCGTCCGCGCATTCTATCATTGGATGCTCATGGACGCATTCGGCGACACTCCTATCCTCGACCACCTCTACGATGACGATGAGGCAGTGGAGCGTGCTCCCCGCAAGGACGTGACCGAGTGGATAGTGGACGAACTTACCACCGTGATGGACAAGCTCCCCGTAGAACTCAACAACGCCAACTATGGCAAGCCGACCCGCTGGATGGCACAGGCACTCCTCGCAAAGATCTACCTCAACTGGGCAGTCTATACAGGAGACATCTACTCTTACGAGCCTTCGCAGACCAACGCCAAGATCAATGACTGCATCGCTGCATGCGACGACATCATCAAGAGCGGCAACTTCAACCTCAGCGATGACTTCAAGACCAAGTTCCTCCCCAACAACGGCCCTCAGATCAAGGACTTCATCTATGCTGTTCCCTACACCGCGTCCGACAAGGACGGTAATGACTATGGCCGCTATCATACCTGGCGCCGTGGCCAGAACGACGGTGGCAGCGGTGCCGGTCTCTACAATGCACCCCTCACCAACTCATGCGCAGGCTGCTTCATGATGAACCCTGACTTCTCAGACCTCTTCAACCTTCCCGGCGACCGCCGCAACGACTGCATCTATGGCAACGATCCCGACGGTATCGTATACCAGTACGGCGCTGACTACGAGAAGACCGACATCCCTACATACTACAAGGGCGAACTCGTGCAGATGAAGAAGACCATCACCCTCGTAGAGATTACCGATGCAAACGGCAATGTGATTCCCATCGGTCCTGAGTATGACCACCTTGACGTAGGTGCAAACATGACAGGATGGACCCAGGGCTGGATAACCAACAAGTACTGTCTCAATCCTTCAGACTATAACACATACGGACGCAGCAACAGCAACGACGTTCCCGTCTTCCGTTATGCCGACATCCTTCTCATGAAGGCAGAGGCAATACTCCGCGGAGGTTCAGCGACCAATGGTGACTCGGCAAAGAGCCTGTTCAACCAGATCCGCTCATACGTTCACGCACCCGAACTTGCTGCCGACCCCACTCTCCAGGACATCCTCGACGAGCGTGGACGCGAGTTCTTCGATGAAGGATGGCGCCGCAACGACATGATCCGTTTCGGCCAGTATGAGAATGAGACCTGGCTGATCCATAAGATCAACCCGGACGCCGGTAACAGGAACTGGCGTATCTTCCCCATCCCTACCGGAGTCATGAACAGCAACACAAACTGGAAGCAGAACCCTGGTTACTAACAGTTCAGCACATAACGAAAAAGGCGAGACTTAGATCTCGCCTTTTTTTATTCTCCGAAAAGTGTCATTGCTTTCTCGAGCGTCACGGCATCCTCGATTGTGAAGCCACCGTTGCCGGTGCGGCGGAGGCTGCTGAGGAAGGCTGCGCTGCCGAGCGCTTCGCCAAGGTCGCGGGCCAGGGCGCGGATGTAGGTTCCTTTGCTGCAGTCCACCCGTATCATCGCTGTCGGAAGATCATACCCTGAAATATCAGCAACATGAATCCTGTTTGATTTGTTTTGTTTCGTTTCTCCGCAGGGCTGGGTGCTCTCCGGCAAATCTTCGCGATAATCAATCAGTTCAAGACCGTAGATGTTGATCTGCTGGCGGCTGAGGAGTTCGCTCTGTTCGTGGTTGAAATCGGCCCCGGTGCGAAGATGCTCGCGGTACATCTTCCTGGCAAGCTCATACGCGCGCACTCCATCCACGGACTTGGCGCTGAACAGCGGTGCGACCTGCTCCTGCTCGCCTACGAACGTGGGGAGCACGGCCTCAAGCGCCTCACGGCTCACGCCGTCTAGCGGGAACTCGGCATCTATCTCTTTCTCAAGGTCATACGAGGGCGTGGTGGCTCCGAAGGTCACTCCTGCGACATACTGCTTCGCAGAGCGCTGAAGCTCCTCGGCACGCTTGGTCGCAGGGCCGATGCAAACCAGGAGGATTCCTGTCGCAAGGGGGTCCAGGGTGCCGGCATGGCCGACCTTAAGGTTCTTCTTGCCGAAATGGCGGATAGCCGCGAACTTGACCTTGCGTATCACGTCGGCCGAAGTCCAGCGGTAGGGCTTGTCGATAGGGAGGATTATTCCTTCAGGATAGTCCTCGATGCTATGGCTGAAAGGCTCCACTAGTCTACAGGGATTTTGTCGATACGGCGCTGATGGCGGCCGCCGGCGAAGTCGGTCTTGAGCCACTCACGCACGCAGCTCACTGCCATCTGGTAGGAGATGAATCGGGCGGGCATCACGAGGACGTTGGCGTTGTTGTGCTCCTTCACGAGATGTGCGATCGCAGTGCTCCATGCAAGGCCTGCACGAATGCCCCTGTGATGATTGAGAGTCATCGCCATACCGTTGCCCGTACCGCAGATCGCTATGCCACAGTCGACGCTGCCCTCCTCTACGGCCGATGCCAGAGGGTGTGCAAAGTCAGAGTAGTCGCAGCTGTCGGCGCTGTCAGTACCGAAGTTGACGACATCATAACCTTTTCCGAGAAGATAACTGATAAGCTTTGTCTTGTATTCAAGACCGGCGTGGTCGCTGCAGATTCCGATTGTCATGATAATAAAATGCTGTAACTGTTTCTGCAAAGTTAAGGAATTTTCATTGAAAACAACGTAGTTGATTATTTTCGTGCACGTGCACGAAAATTTTAGCCGAATAGGCGTCATATAATGAATTATTTATTATATTTGTTCGTTACAAGCCTGAAATAGGCCGGATTTGCAAATGAGAAAGCTAGCCACAATATTCCTAACTGTTTTATTATCAGTACCGTGTCTCCTTTCGTGCACGAGCACGAAAGATAATTATGGGCAATATTACCGGAAGCTTCCATTTGAAATGGACAGGATCGGCCTTCCTGAAATACCGTCCAGAACAGTCAGCATAGAAGACTTCGGAGGAATCGGCGATGGTATCACTCTGAATACCAACGCATTTGCCGATGCCGTCGCCCACCTCGAAGCGCTTGGCGGCGGAAGGCTGGTGGTTCCCGCAGGAATCTGGCGCACCGGCCCCATAGAGCTCAGGAGCAACATGGACCTGCACGTGGAGCGTGGCGCCGTCATCGTCTTCGACCCCTCGAGGAACCTTTACCCCGTGATACACACCTCGTTCGAAGGTCTGGAGACAAGACGCTGCGAGTCTCCCCTCTTCGCCCAGGACGCACATGACATATCCATCACCGGAGGCGGCGTCATTGACGGCAGCGGGCAGGACTGGCGAGCCGTGAAGAAGAGCAAGATGAATTCCGCCCAGTGGAAGGCCAAGCTGGCAAGCGGAGGAGTCCTGAGTGAAGACGGCAAGACCTGGTACCCTGACGAAGGATTCATCCTCGCCGAAAAGAACGCCAATATGAACGTGCCGGACGCATCCCTGCCTGACTCGCTCATCAAGAGCTTCCTGAGGCCCGTCATGGTAAGCCTGAGAAACTGCGAGAACGTCCTGCTCAAGGACTGCGTCTTCCAGAACTCTCCGGCCTGGAACATACATCCCCTGCTGTGCAGGAACGTGATTGTGGACGGAATCACGGTACGCAATCCCGAATATTCCCAGAACGGGGATGGCATAGACATAGATTCATGCACCGGCGTCCTGCTCGTGAACAGCAGTTTCGACTGTGGGGACGACGGTATATGCATAAAAAGCGGCAAGGACGAGGACGGCAGGCGGCGCGGTGTTCCGTGCAGCCGGATAATCGTTGACGGATGTACGGTATTCCACGGTCACGGCGGCTTTGTGGTAGGCTCCGAGATGAGTGGTGGCGTGAAGGACATCAAGGTCAGCAACTGCCGTTTCCTCGGCACTGACGTGGGTTTAAGATTCAAGAGCAAGCGCGGGCGCGGTGGTGTGGTTTCCGGAATATGGATCGACAACATCCGTATGACGGATATAGCGACCGACTGCTTGCTCTTTGATCTTTTCTACGGTGGCAAGTCGGCAACGGAATCAAGAGAGGACGGCGCTCCCGCTGACGAACCGGCCCTCCCCGTCGACGAGACCACGCCGGCCTTCCGCGACATCCACATCAGTTCGGTCACCTGCAGCGGCGCTGACAGGGCGATGTACTTCAACGGCCTGCCCGAAATGCCCGTCAAGGGAATCAGCATAGAAGACTGCACCATCAGCGCGTCAAGAGGCATAGAGCTGCGCTACAGCGAGGATGTATCGCTGCGCGGCGTGACCGTCAACGCCGCCGACGGCGAGCCGCTCAAGACATACAAGGTCTCAAACATCATCCAGGAATGAAGATAAAAGCCAACATACTTGTCCTTTTAATAGCGTTCGCGGGCCTTTTCGCCTGCGGAGGCACTTCCGGCAGCAAGGAACCCGATGACAAGCCCGTGAAGCCTATCGCTCCCACCGATGTCCACGTGGAATTCTGCACCAATAATACCCTGGCGTTCGCATGGGATGCCGTCTCCGGAGCCGACAGCTACAATTACCGTCTGCTCAAGGGGAACACGCTCGACCGAAACGGAAACGTAGTCGGCACGTCAGTATCGTTCAACAATCTCGAGAGCGAAACATCATACAAATTCGAGGTTGCCACCGTAGCGGGCAGCGAAACATCGCCATGGAGCGCCAGAGTCGAAGTCGTAACGGCGAATGGCGACATTCCCGAACCAGTTCCCGGCCCCGACCCCATCCCCGACGTGTACTCCGCAATGCAGATTCCCGCCGCTGAGGAAGACGGCACTGCCAGAGCCTTCCCCGGAGCTGAAGGGGGCGGAATGTACGCAACCGGAGGACGCGGAGGCAAGGTGCTTCACGTCACATCCATAAAGGACGGCAGCGAAGAGGGCACCCTGCGATGGGCGGTCAGCCAGAAAGGAGCGCGCACAGTCGTATTCGACGTGGCCGGCATAATCGAGCTCAAATCCACCCTCAAGATCTCGAACGGAGACCTCACCATCGCGGGCCAGACTGCGCCTGGCGACGGAATCTGCCTGAAGAACTACCCCCTGCAGATAAACGCATCGAACGTGATAGTCAGGTTCATCCGCTGCCGCATGGGAGACGAGACCGGAGCCGAGGACGACGCCCTCTCGGCCAGCCATAAGGACGGCAGCTGGTGCAGCGACATCATCATCGACCACTGCTCGGTATCCTGGAGCACCGACGAGTGCGCGTCATTCTACGGCAACGAGAACTTCACCCTGCAGTACTGCATAATCTCGGAGAGCCTCAGGACGTCGGTACACGGCAAGGGCACGCACGGCTACGGCGGACTGTGGGGCGGAAACAACGCATCGTTCCACCACAACCTGCTCATCCATCACGACAGCCGCAACCCCCGCTTCGACCATGACTACCTCTGCACTGCAAGAGGCCCCGTCCACTTCATCAACAACGTGATATACAACTGGGGAGGCAATTCCGGCTACGGCGGCGAATCCCGCCCCGGATGCAATCCAAGGCAGATAAACATCGTCAACAACTGGTACCGCCCGGGCGAAGGCAGCAGCAACAGGGCCCGCATAGTCAACCCGACGACCAAGTGCAGCAACTGCAACCCCGACGACCAGTACAGCGTCACTCCGGGCCTGTTCTACGTCAGCGGCAACTTCATGTACGGCTCAGACAAGGTGACCGCAGACAACTGGGAGGGCGTCGAGCCTGACGACAAGAACCAGAAGGACAAGGTGCGCTCCGATAGTTTCATGGGAAGCCACAAGGGCACCCTGCACAATGCGGAGGACGCAATGGAAAGCGTTCTCACATACGCGGGAGCGTCGCTCGCAAGAGACAGGATAGACACCCGCCTGGCCAAGGAGACCAGGGAAGGCAGTTACACCTACAAGGGCAGCAAGGGAGGCACGAAGGGTATAATCGACACCCAGGAGGACGTTGGCGGCTGGCCCGCATACAAGGCAAGCGACGAGCAGCTGGCCATAGTCACCGACACTGACCTCGACGGCATCCCCGACTGGTATGAGACCCTGTTCGGGCTTGACGGCAAGGACTCCACCGACGCCGCCCTGAGCACGATCGACCCCGACGGCAGGTATACCAACCTCGAGATGTATCTGCACTATCTGGTGAAGGACATAGTGAAGGGTCAGAACGCCAACGGACAATATACGGAAATCAAATAGCACATAATCATCAATAACCTACCAAAAACAAGATTCCTATGAGTAAAATCGCATTGAAACTTGCCGCTCTTGTTCTGGCGCTCGGCTGCGCGACAGCGCTCCAGGCGCAGACTGTGACCGGCACAGTCAAGGATGGGAACGGGGAACCTGTGATGGGAGCCTTCGTATTGGTGCAGGGCACCAGTACCGGCGTATCCACGGATCTTGACGGACACTACTCCATCAATGTCCCGGACGCCGCGAAGAACATCCTGGAATTCTCCATGATCGGCATGAGCACAGTCACCGAGCCCGTGAACAACAGGGCTGTGGTAGACGTGGTTCTCTCCGACGACTCGAACTTCCTGGATGAAGTAGTCGTCGTAGGTTACGCCACAGTGAAGAGGCGTGACCTCCTGGGCTCGGTATCATCAGTCAATTCCGACAAGCTTGCCGAACAGCCCGTGACCACAGTATCACAGGCACTCACCGGAAAGATGGCCGGCGTATCAGTTGTGACCACTGAAGGTGACCCCGACGCAGACATCAAGATACGTGTCCGCGGAGGCGGCTCCATCACCCAGGACAACTCCCCTCTCTATATCGTGGACGGATTCCCTGTAGAGTCCATCAACGACATCTCATCTTCCGAGATTGCCAGCATCGACGTCCTCAAGGACGCATTCTCGACTGCGATCTACGGTAGCCGCGGCGCCAACGGCGTCGTCATCGTGACCACCAAGGGCGGAGAGAAGGGACGCAAGGTCAGCGTTAACTTCAATGCATACTACGGAACCAAGAAGATGGCCAACGCAGGCGCCATCAAGGCCATGGACGCCGACAACTACGTCAAGTTCCAGTATGAACTTGCCCAGATACGTGACAACGTATCCGACAACTACGAGCCCTACTTCGGAACCTTCTCCGACATCGACCTCTACGGCAGCCTCCCCACCAACGACTGGGTAGGCATGGTCTTCGGCAACACCGGCAGCACATTCAGCACCGACGCCTCGGTTTCTGGCAGCGGAGAGGGCTACAACTGGACCCTAGGCTTCGCGCACATGGGTGACCAGGCAATCATGTCGGGATCGAACTACGTCCGCAACAACCTGAACTTCAAGGGACGCTTCGACACCTCCAAGAAGACCTTCATCGACGTCAACGTACGCTACTCCAGCACCAACGTGCGCGGAGCAGGTGCCAACGGCATCAACGACAGCGGCACCACCTCGGGCAACGGCCGTCTCAAGCATGCCGTTTCATACGCACCCATCCCCATCAGCAGCACCATCCAGGGCGTCGACGAGGAGCAGGATTACGGCGACAACGCACCTCCCCTCCTGTCAGTTGCCGACAACGACTCCAGAAGGATACGTAACACCTGGAATGCCAATGCCGCATTCAACTGGAACATAGTTGACAAGCTGCAGCTCAAGATCGAGGGCGGCCTCGAGGACTACCGCCAGACCGACGACAGGTTCTACGGCCTAACCACCTACTATGTTGCCAACACAGCCGCCAACACCGACGCACACCCCAACCGCAACAAGCCGGCGAACCAGCACAAGGAGGCATTCCGCACCAAGTACCGCAACACAAACACCCTGAACTACGACTTCGAGAACGTGATCGGCAACAGCGACCACAGCCTCAACGTCCTTCTCGGCGAGGAGATGACCATCACCCGCAGCAACACCCTGACTGCAATGGTGGAGGGCTTCCCCACATTCTACG
Organism: Bacteroidales bacterium; assembly: GCA_024401745.1. GTDB lineage: Bacteria > Bacteroidota > Bacteroidia > Bacteroidales > UBA932 > Cryptobacteroides. The sequence continues at coordinate 32,994 of JAKSKK010000009.1, read as the reverse complement.
ATGCAGAGATGGCATGGAACTTCCTCAGTTCCGGAGATGCGGTGAACACCGTGAACTACTACAACCCGAACGACAACCTGCTTTCATTCTTCGGGCGCGTGAACTACGACTACAAGCACAGGTACTCCTTCGCCGCAACGTTCCGTGCCGATGGTTCCAGCAAGTTCAGCAAGGCCAACCGCTGGGGATTCTTCCCTTCAGCTGCGGCATCCTGGACAATCAGCAACGAACCCTGGATGCAGGGCGCCGGCTGGGTTGACCAGCTCAAGCTGCGCTACAGCTTCGGTTCAGCAGGTAACAACAACATCCCCGCAGGACAGATCAACAAGGAATACTCAGCCACCGCAACCACATGGCTCAGCCAGAGCTCAAGCTACTGGATGGCCGGAAAGGTCATGAACAACCCGGACCTCAAGTGGGAGACCACCTACACTCATAACTTCGGTCTGGACTTCAGCTTCTTCAAGAGCAGGCTCAGCGGTAGCATCGAGGCTTATCAGAACGTCACCAGAGACCTTCTGATCAACTTCCCCATCACGGGATCCGGCTATGACAGCCAGTACCGCAACATCGGTTCCACCCGCAACCGCGGTGTCGAGCTCACCCTCAACGCTCCCGTCGTATCAAAGAAGGACTTCTCACTCAACATCAGCGGGAACATAGCCTACAACAAGAACATGGTCACCGACCTCGGCGGCCTCGAGACCATCTTCGCTCAGTCATACTGGGCATCTACCGAAATCGGTGACGACTATGTAGTAAAGGTCGGAGAGCCTCTCGGCAACATGTACGGATACCGCTGCGACGGCCGCTACGAAGTGAGCGACTTCACCTACAGCAATGGAAAGTGGACCCTCAACGAGGGCGTCGTGAACGATGGCGACATCATCGGTTCAAGCTATCTCCGTCCCGGTGCGCTCAAGCTCAAGGACCTCAACGGAGACGGCAAGGTCACAGTTGCCGACCGCGAGGTGATAGGCAACGCCTCACCTGACATCACCGGCGGCTTCTCAATCAACGGATATCTCTATGGCTTCGACTTCAACGCCAACTTCAACTATATGATTGGCAACGAAGTATACAACGCCAACAAGGTCGAGTTCACCTCATCACGCAAGTTCTACAACCGCAACCTCGTGGAGGCCATGGACGTCGACAAGCGCTGGACCAGCGTCGACTGGAGCACAGGCGAGCTCATCGAAGACCCTGCGGCTCTCGAGCAGCTCAACCGCGGCACCACGATGTGGTCTCCTTTCGTAGGACAGGCCGTATTCAGCGACTGGGCAGTGGAGGATGCATCATTCCTCCGCCTGCAGAGCGCTACCATCGGATACACCCTGCCGGGAAAGGTCACCGAGAAGGTGCACCTGCGCAAGGTAAGGTTCTATCTGACCGGAACCAATCTCTTCTGCCTGACGAAATACTCAGGATATGATCCGGAAGTGGATACCCGCCGCGCCACCCCTCTCACCCCCGGTGTGGACTACTCGGCATATCCCAAGAGCATCGGTTATGTATTCGGTGTAAACGTAACATTCTAAAAGCCGGCGAACATGAAAAAGATATTATCACTCATAATAGGCATTGCAGCGCTCACAGTTGCACTTCCCTCATGCGAGGCCGTTCTTGACCAGCCGTCACCCTCTACCTTCGACGGCTCAGTGGTCTTTGCAAACTATGACCTCGCCGAGTCCACCGTATTCGGTATCACAGAGGTATTCTGCGAGGTGAACTCATACCGCGGACGTTTTCTCCCCTGGTACGGTTTCAACACCGATATCGAATGGTACAACAGCCACAAGCCCGGTGACGGCAAGTCCGACATCGCCGCATACAACTGCCTTCCCAACAACGCACAGCTGAACCTCGCCAACGGTCCGTACGTTCTGATGTACACCGGTATCGAGAGGGCCAACCTCGTGATCGAGGGCCTGCGCGAGCACGGCAATGTGGAGGCCGACGCGAACATGGCATATCTGCTCGGCGAGGCACTCACCCTGCGCGCCATGATCTACTACGACCTCATCAAGGCATGGGGAGACGTTCCCGCACGCTTCAGCTCCCTCGACTCCGAGACCATCTACGCAGCCAAGGAGAACCGCGACGTCATCTTCAAGCAGATCCTCGGCGACCTCGAGGAGGCATTCGCATATCTTCCCTATCCCGGAAAGACCGCTGCCACCTCACGCACTGACAGGATAAACAAGGCTTTCGCACAGGGACTCTACGCACGAATCGCCCTTGCGGCATCAGGCTACGCCATCCGTCCTGACGACGGAAAGGTAGGCACCGGTGACCTCGGAACCATCAGGCTCTCAAGCGATCCTGAGCTCAGCAAGGAGGCTCTCTACCCGAAGGCTCTCGGATTCCTCAAGGAAGCCATCGCTTCCGGAAGCGCATCACTCGAGAGCGATTACGCCGGAATGTGGTACAACCTGAACAATTTCAACAACCTCACTGCAGGTCCCGGCTTCGAGACCCTGTATGTGATTCCGTTCGGCGACGGACGCGGACGCTGGAACTTCACCTTCGCAATCGCATCTGAGGGTGCCGGCATCAGCGGCGGTGTGAGCCGTGGCGGAGACGCAGGCCCCGTTCCTACCATGTTCTTCAAGTACGACAGCCAGGACGTCAGACGCGACGTCACCTGCGTGAACTACAAGTGGACCAAGGCAGGCGACATAGAGCCCGCAGGCATAAGCAAGTGGTACTTCGGCAAATACCGCTTCGAGTGGATGGACAAGAGCCCCTACACCGGAGGCAACGACGACGGTGTGAAGCCCGTGGTGATGCGCTACTCCGACATCCTCCTCATGGCAGCCGAGATGGAGAACGAGCTCAACGGACCTTCAGCAGATGCCAAGAAGTGGCTGCAGGCCGTCCGCGAGCGCGCATACAAGGGATATGAAGACAAGGCCGAGGCCTACGTCGCTTCCCTTGTGAGCAAGGAAGACTTCTTCAACGCAATCGTGGAAGAGCGCGCACTTGAGTTCTGCGGCGAGTTCCTCCGCAAGGGAGACCTCATCCGCTGGAACATGCTCAAGAGCAAGCTTGACGAGACCAAGGCACAGCTCAAGGACCTCCGCGACCTTGCGGGAGACTACAGTTTCCTCTCAGGAGACATCTGGTATCAGCTCGCAGCTGACGAGAAGTCGATCGTGATCTGGGGTCTTGACAGGAACCAGACAGGAGCTCCTGAAGGCGAATGGGAGAAGAAGGCCGCATACGTCAATGCAGACTATCTGAAGAAGCCCGCAGAAGGAATGGGAGAGGAGCGCATAGACGGCATCTACACCCAGGATCCCGAGCAGCACATGTTCTGGCCTATCTTCAACGACCATATCTCCAACAGCCAGGGCTACCTGGTAAACGACTACGGATATTAGTATTTACCTGACAATCATACGCATATGAAACTCATAAAGCAAATATTGACAGTCCTCGCGCTCGGCTTGGCGCTCGCCTGTGCGAGCGGATGCCAGGATGAGATGGCGGAGGAGATCACAGGTCTGGATCTCTACCGCTGTCTGCAGCCTATGAATCTGGACGCAAAGGTCAGCAGCTCGCTGGGTGACGTGGTCACCTTCAGCTGGGATGTTGCCAAGGACGCAGAGCATTATACCCTTGTCGTCTACACAGACGAGGCCATGAGCAGCGAGTACATGCACGAGGAACTGGAGCCCTCACAGGTTCCCTTCACCGTGAAGCTCACTGCTGACTCCAACTACTACTTCAAGGTTCAGGCAACCAGCTCCAAGAAGAAGGAATCCAACTGGGCCGTTTACAGCAAGGCCATCAAGACCTTCGCCGTGAAGGATCCCCTGTTCCTCAAGGTAGCCGAGAGGGCTGCTGATGCAATCACCGTCGCGTGGTCTACAGAAGTAGCTGACTTCCAGGACGTTTCACACATCGAGTACGGCGTTGTCGGATGCGCTGCCGAGGAAATCGGCACAAAGACCCTCAGCGCAGATGAGATCGCTGCCGGCAAGGCAGTCATCGAAGGACTCACCGCATCCACCGAATACGACATCGTGCTCTACTACATGAGCGCAAGCCGCGGCGAGGTGGACGCATGGACCATGCCCGACATGAGCGGCACCACCAAGGTATCCACAGTGGCAGCTCTCGGCCAGGCCGTTGCCGACGGAGCGAACATCTCCCTCAGCATGGACGGTTCACCCTACGACCTCTCCACCCTGAACAGCGATGCCCGCCTCACCCTCGTGAAGGGCGTGAAGATTCTCGGAGAAGAGACGGCTGACGGCAGCAAGCCCGTGATCAAGGGCGAGATGCACTTCGCCGACACCTGGGCAAACGGAGACGCAGTGTACTTCGAGGGCGTGGAATTCAACGGCGCATCAGGCACCTACGGATTCCCTATCCAGAAGCTCAACGGCGGTACCGCAGACAACATCCAGATCTCCAGCATAATCTTCAAGAACTGTATCCTCACCGGCTACAGCAAGGGTCTCATCTATGAATGGAGCAAGACCATGACCATAGGCGAGCTCACCTGGGACAGCTGTGACATCAACAACATCAACTCCGACGGTTCGGGCGGTGGCGACGTCATCGACTTCCGCGGCAACTCTCAGGTCGACAAGCTGAACATCGTCAACAATACCATCTACCAGGGCATGCGTACCTTCGTACGTATAGACGCCGGCACATGGGGAGACGTGAAGTTCGAGAACAACACCATCATGAACCTCTGCTTCGTCGACAACACGAACAACGCAGGTATCTTCGGACTCCAGGTGGTTCCCGCTTCATTCAGCTTCAAGAACAACCTCTTCCTCAACATGGAGGGCAAGGCCACTCTCGCAAGCGCCAACACCAAGTACAAGACTGCCGACGACCTTGCAGTAGCAGCTTCCAACAACTGGTTCTACAACGTTGTGGAGACCTTCTTCACCGACACCTTCCCCTTCGCAAAGGCCGGTGCTACAACTCTCGGTGCAGACCCCTGCTACAACGCAAAGGGCGGATATTTCAACCTCAACCCCGATTCAGAGATCTCCGGCAAGGAGGTAGGCGCACCCAAGTGGTGGGTGGCATACGTTGAAGAGCCTGAGGACCTCACGCTCAATCTCATCCCGGCAGCAAAGACCTGGGATCTCGGCAACGCCAAGCTCTTCAGCGGCACCGTCAAGAAGAGCATGGTACGCGACGACCTCATGATCGTGGCCTCCGAGAACAACCCCGTGGCATTCGCTGACGGCGTGCTGAACTTCAGCAACGCCACCGTATGCAACAAGAAGGGACTTCCTTCAGACGGTTACCTCTGCTTCAAGGTCGACAAGCCCGGTTCAGTGGTAGTCAAGCCCGTCGGTGGAGAGACCGCACACGTCATCGTGGGCGTTTCCAAGGCAGACGGCAGCGAGTTCACAGTCAAGGGCGGAGCCTCCGCAATGGCAGACGGCACCAGCCCTCAGAAGATCCTCATCAGCGGCATAGTCGAGGAATCCCTCGTTTATGTATATGCATCAGGTGCAGTAGGCATCAGCGAGCTCGCATGGTCTAACGACGTCAGCCAGACCAACCGTGCACTCCCCGCTCCCGCTCCCAAGGCAGCTCCCGAGTCATTCACCCAGGGTGAAGCCACCGACATCACCATCAGCTGGGAGCCCGTGGAGAATGCAGGCAGCTACTCAGTCGTATTCAGCGGCAAGACATACGCTGTGGATGAAGGCACCGAGTACGTCATCGAAGGCAAGACCACAAGCATGCTCGATGCAGGCAGCTACACCGTGAAGGTATATGCGAACCCCGACAAGAACGACATCTACAACACCGAATCCGAGGCCGGCGTGGCAGCATTCGCTGTCCTTCCTGCAGGTGGCGGCGAGGGCGGTGACGAGTTCATCGTAGCCAACGCCGAGGAGTTCCTGAACGCACTCGCAGCAGGCAAGGATGCCATCACCATCAAGTACTCCGACACACCTCATGCAATCGGAGCAGTCACCGTGACCGCACCTCTGCACCTCAAGGGACAGACCGTGAACGGAAAGAAGACCCCCATCACGGCAAGCTTCACCGTCAGCGGCAATATCGGAGGTTCAGTAGTGCTTCGCAACCTCGAGATAGCAGGAGACGGCACCTCAGTCATCGTTGATGACAAGACTACCGACTGCGCACCTGTTGCCGATACAATCGCAATCTACGACAGCTATCTCCACGGCACCAAGGCACTGTATGACAACTCAGGCAAGGCCAAGTCAGATGTGCAGTACGTAATCTTCAAGGGCAACCTCATCGACGGATGCTCAGACGGAGCAGACTTCATCGACATGCGTGACGGCGCTCACCATAACTTCATCTTCGCAGAGAACACCGTGGCCAACAGCTGCCGCACCTTCGTGCGCACCGACGCCGCTCACGAGATGAACTATGCGACCATACGCAACAACACCTTCTACAAGGTTGCAACCAACTCAAGCAGCAAGGACAACAACGGTATCCTCCATATCAGGAGCGCCGCAGGTTCAGGCATGCTCGACTACAAGGTTCAGAACAACCTGTTCTACTCGATCATGATAGACGAGGATCCTTCAAACGCTGCAGGATTCCCGAAGTTCAAGAGCAAGGCAGGCCTTACCCCGAACACGATCACGAACAACTACTTCTTCAACTGTGAGGACCGTGAGGAAAGGGCCGCATACTCATTCTGGGCATACATCACCAAGGAGGAGACCCTCACCGGACACGGTGCCATTCTCCCTGCAGATCCTTGCAAGGATGCAGCAAACGGCGACTTCACCCTCACCAACGGTGTCGCAATGAATGCAAACGTCGGAGATCCCCGCTGGAACCCCATGCGCGGCAGCACCCCTAGCTCTGAGATCACCGTCGCCAACACAGACGAACTGCTCACCGCAATCTCTGCAGGCAAGAGCACCATCACCCTGGCAGCCGGCACATACGACCTCACCTCAGTCACTGACAACGCTGACGTCGCTAACGGCAAGATCACCCTCGTGAACTCCCTGAACCTCATCGGCCAGACCGGTGCGAAGTTCATCGGAGGATTCATCTTCAAGGCAGGTGTCGAGAAGTTCAGCGCCAACGGCGTGGCATTCGACGGCAACAGTGCAGTCGACAACGTATTCGAGATTGCAGAGGCTACAGCAAGCCTCAGCTCAGTCATCATCCGCAACAGCACCATCAACGCTTACAAGAACCGTCTGTTCTACATGAACACCGAGGGTGCCGTGCAGTCGCTCGAATTCGTAGGTGACATCATCTCCGGAGTATCAGGCGCAGACTTCACCAGCGGCGACTTCATCGACATACGCAAGGGAACCGCCACTGCCATCAAGGTCCAGAACTGTACCTTCGAGAACTGCGTGCGCACATTCGCACGTATCGACGCGAACACCGTCCTGAACTCGATGGTTGTAGCGAACAACACCTTCTGGAACCTCTGTTTCGTTGATTCAAAGGACAACAACGGTATCTTCCACGTAAGGGCAACCTCGCTCAATGAAGCAAACTTCATAGTCAGGAACAACATCTTCGCAGGCATGCACAGGGCCGCCGAGGCTCCTTCGAATGCGGCAGGATACCCGAAACTCGTGTCCACCAACTCAGCCAGCAATATCCCGACATTCAAGCACAACTACTATTACGACCTCGACCACAGCGAAGGCTTCGACTTCTGGACTGCAGGACGCATCACCGAGGAAGTTGCTACCGCAGGATACGGCATAGTCCTCTCCGAGGATCCGTTCAAGAATGCGGCTAGCGGCGACTTCACCCTCACAAGCGCACTTGCAGCATCCGAGAAGATCGGCGACCAGCGCTGGAACACCGGCCGCCCGGTACGTCCCGACGGATACTTCGAGGTTGCAGACCTTGCAGCACTCCTTACCGCAATCGACGCCGGCAAGAAGGACATACTCCTTACCGGAACCAGCTATGACTTCACGGCAGACGCCACACTCGGAGGCAAGCTCAGCGTAGTCACCGGCCTCAACCTCAAGGGTGAGACCAGCTGCGGTCTGAAGCCCGAGGTGATCGGCTGCTTCGACGTCGCCACTGCAGGCGACAGCTTCGAGCTGAACAACCTCCGCCTCAACGGCAACGGCCAGAACGACATGGTAGTCATCAATGCAGCAGCAGACCTCACCAAGCTCGCGATTGTGAACTGCGACGTCACTGCATACAAGAACCGCCTCATCAGCGGCCCGAACGAGTCCAAGTGCGGTCCCGTGATCGTTTCCGGATGTCTGGTAAGCGGCACCGAGGCCGGCAACTTCACCGGAGGCGACTTCATCGACTTCCGCAAGGGCAGCGTAAGCAGCATCAAGATAACACGCAGCACCTTCTACAACGGCATACGTACCTTCGCCCGCGTTGACGCCGGCGTAGCCTGCGGAGCTGTCACCGTCGAGAACAACACATTCTACAACGTGCTCACCGCCCTCAGCAAGGACAACAACGGTATCATGCACGTGCGCAGCACCTCTGCAACGGCAAATCCTCGCCAGATAGTTGTCCGCAGGAACATCTTCGCATGCAGCCATCCCGACGAGGCCGGCCTCGCTGACGCTGCCGACAACATCAAGGCAGCAGGCTTCCCGAAGCTCGTCAGCACGACTTCTGAGAAGATCGCCCACCCGACCATCAGCGACAACATCTTCTTCGACCTCAAGTTCGAAGGCGACTACAACTGGTGGAACACGGTGACTGCAGAAGACGCTGCAGCAGCGGGTACAGTACTTGAGGAGACACCGTTCAGCGGTGATCCCACCACAGGCAAGTTCACAGTCAAGACTGCCTGGAAGGGATACGGTGACCTCAGATGGTAAGATTTGTTTCAAAATGATAAAAGACCGGAAGACAACTTTCGGTCTTTTATTAGTAAATTTGTACGATATGCGAAGAACAGCCCCGCTGATACTGACGCTGACCATGCTCCTCTGCGCCTGCAGTCCCGCTGCCAGGCTCTCCGAGCAGATGGTACGCAGCCAGATGTTCCGCTGCCCGGACGCCACATATCTCGACTTCCTCGAGGGCAAGCTCAAATGGAACTACACTCCTGGTCTGGAACTGCGCTCATACCTCGACGTGCACAAGGCATACGGCTCAGAAGACATCTTCTCGTACGCCGAGGCCTGGTATGACGCCATAGTCCAGGAAGACGGCAGCATACTCACCTACAAGGTCGACAGATACAGCACCGACCATATCTGCCCTGCAAAGACCCTGTTCTACCTGTACGACCGGACGGGCAAGGAGAAGTACCGCAAGGCCATGGACCTGGTGAAGAGCCAGATAGACGGGCATCCCCGCACCTCCGACGGCGCCTTCTGGCACAAGAAGGACTATCCCTGGCAGATATGGCTCGACGGTGTGTACATGGCCGAACCATTCTACGTGGAGTACGTCTCACGCTACTTCCCCGAGGAGGACAAGGCCGCAGCCTACGACGACATAGTGAACGAGTTCGTCAGGGCCCGCGAGCATTGCTACGACCCTGCCACAGGGCTCATGCGCCACGCATGGGACGAGACTCACAGCCAGCCCTGGGCCGATCCGGAAAACGGCCGGAGCGCACACTGCTGGGGCCGTGCCCTCGGATGGTACTGCATGGCTCTGCTGGACGTTCTGGACTTCCTCCCGGAGGGATACGAGGGCAGGGGCACCCTGATAGATATCCTGAAGGACATCTGCGCCGTTCTCCCGCAGTACACTGACGTTCCCGGAGGCGCCTGGTACCAGGTACTCGACCAGCCCGGCAGGGAAGGTAACTACATCGAGTCAACCTGCACGGCAATGTTCTGCTACACCTACCTCAAGGGAATACGCATGGGCTACCTCGACGGCAGCCTCCTCCCCTACGCCAAGGGCATCTACGAGTATATGCTGAGCAAGTTCATCGTCCGCGACGACGAGGGCCGCATCAGCATCACACAATGCTGCTCGGTAGGCGGGCTGGGCGGCAAGCAGAACCGCATGGGCGACTTCGCCTACTACCTCAGCGAACCCATACGCGACAATGACCCGAAGGGAGTCGGGCCTTTCATCTGGGCATCACTCGAATACGAAAAACTATAAAGGAAAGATATGACTAATCCATTCTCACTTGAAGGAAAGAACGCCTGGATCACCGGCGCATCCTATGGTATCGGTTTCAACATTGCGAAAGCATTCGTTGCCGCCGGAATCAATCACATCATTTTCAACGACATCAACGAAGCCGCCCTCCAGCGCGGACTTGACAACTACAAGGAGGCGGGCATCACCAACGTCACCGGCTATGTATGCGACGTGACCAAGGAAGATGACGTCAAGGCTCTCGTGGAACGCATCCACGAAGAAGTCGGCCAGATCGACATCCTGGTGAACAACGCCGGCATCATCAAGCGCATCCCCATGCACGAGATGAAGCGCAGCGAGTTCCAGGCAGTGATAGACGTCGACCTCGTCGCTCCCTACATCGTGTCCAGCGCAGTTCTGCCTGAGATGATGGAGCGTCGCGAGGGCAAGATCATAAACATCTGCTCGATGATGAGCGAGCTTGGACGCGAGACCGTGTCAGCGTACGCAGCTGCAAAGGGCGGCCTGAAGATGCTAACACGCAACATCTGCTCCGAGTACGGCGAGTACAACATCCAGTGCAACGGCATAGGTCCGGGATACATCGCCACGCCCCAGACTGCCCCTCTCCGTGAGACTCAGCCCGACGGAAGCCGTCACCCCTTCGACTCGTTCATCTGCGCAAAGACTCCCGCAGGACGCTGGCTCGATCCCGCAGAACTCGGCGGCCCTGCCGTGTTCCTGGCATCGCATGCGTCAGACGCGGTCAACGGGCACATCCTTTACGTAGACGGCGGTATCCTCGCTTACATCGGAAAACAACCCAAATAGTATAATTCTGCGGCTGGTGGGCCTCCCGCAAAACGTCTCGCTTCGCTCGACCCCACCACTCCGCTTCGCTGCGTGGTCCCCCCTCTTATGCCGCCGAGGGTGGCACAGTTTTGCTGGGAGGCCCACCAGCCACAAAAACAATATTATGGCAAAGATCAACTGTACAGTAAGACAGGCGTCAAGCAATGTTGACGCAAAGAACTATGATACCCAGCGCATCCGCCAGGAGTATCTGGTAGAGAACGTGATGGTACCCGACGAGATCAACATGGTCTACTCCATGTTCGACCGCATCATCGCCGGCGGAGCCGTACCCGCAACCGAGCCCCTCACGCTCGAAGCTCCCGAGATTCTGCGCGCAGAGTATTTCACCCAGCGCCGCGAACTCGGAATCTTCAACGTCGGAGGCGCAGGTTCCGTAATCGTCGGCGAGGAGGAGTATCACCTTGAATACAAGGAGGCCATATACATCGGCCGCGGTAACCGCCATGTGACATTCAAGAGCGACGATCCTGCCGCTCCGGCACACTTCTACTTCTGCTCAGCCACCGCCCACAAGGAGACCGGCGTGAAGAAGGTCAGCAAGAAGGATGCAGTCGTGATGCATTGCGGAAGCCTCGAGGAGGCCAACGAGCGCACTATCAACCGCCTTCTCGTCAAGGAAGTCGTTCCCTGCTGCCAGCTGCAGATGGGCATGACCGAGCTCGCTCCGGGCAGCACCTGGAACACCATGCCCGCTCACACCCACAACCGCAGGATGGAGGTATACTTCTACTTCGAGGTTCCCGAGAAGGACGCCGTATGCCACTTCATGGGCGAGCCTCAGGAGACGCGCCACATCTGGATGCACAACGAGCAGGCAGTGATCAGCCCGCAGTGGAGCATCCACAGCGCATGCGCAACCCGCAACTATACCTTCATCTGGGGCATGTGCGGCGAGAACGACGACTACAACGACATGGATTGGGTTGCAACGCCAGACCTCAGATAATATGAAAAGAGCACTTGTCCTTGCAGCGCTGCTTGCACTTGCAGCCTGCTCACAGGCTCCGCAGAAGCCCAGAGTAATGGCCCGCTACGTCCCCGAAAGGGCCGACGACTTCGTCTTCGAGAACAACCTCGTATGCGGACGCATCTACGGACAGGCCCTTGAGGGCAATCCCACTTCGCCCGGCGTGGACATCTGGGTCAAACTGCCCGGTGCACTGGTAGCTAATGAATGGTACCGCCATTTCTCAGAGGAAGGCAACGAGTCCTACTACCATCACGACCATGGTGGAAAGGACTGCTACAAGGTTGCCGTCAGCCTCGGCGGCGGAGCCTCTGCCCTACTGGTGGAGAACCGCATCCAGTATCCTGCAACCAACTACCGCAGCTACGAGATTCTTGAGGAAGGTCCGGAGAAGGTAGCCTTCATGCTGCACTACCCCGAGTGGCAGGCCGAAGGCGTGACCATCGCACTTGACAAGAAGATAACCGTCACCCCCGACACCTACTTCTTCAAATGCGAAGACACCTACACCTTCAACGGCGAAGGAGTCGACTCTCTCTGGATGGTTGCCGGCATCAACAGGCACGCTGCCCTCGAGACCATTGAGACCGAGTGGAACGGCAAAGACCGCTACGCCATCTGGGAACATGCCTCAGACCAGAGCAACGAGCCTGAAGATGGAATGATCGGAGTTGCAGTCTATATGCCCGAAGCAGAGACAGCAGGAATGTCGAAGGGCGACGAGCATGCCATAGTAGGACGCCAGATCGTGTCCGGCCAGACCGTCACCTACTACTTCGGCTCATGCTGGAGCAAAGGCGATATAAAAAGCTCGAACGATTGGTTCGAGCTTGTAAAGAGTCTTTAGCTACTGATTGTCGTACGGGTCCCAGACTATCCCGTCCTGGGCCTGATACATCACCTTTTCAAATGTATACTCACCAGCTTGCTTCGCGGTAAGCTGGTGAGACCATTTTACGCGCGACCTGGGTGCTGCACCCGGGCCATAGTTCTGGTATTCAGCATAGTAGGCACACTTCTCAGTGACTGGCTTGCCAGGCTTGTTCCAGTTATGCCAGCCGTCGGCAACTATGTGGCCGCCAAGTTCGCACTTGATGAACACGGTCTTCGCGTATGCTCCCCAGGGGCGGCCAAGATAGACCTTGTCTATGCCAGGGGCGGCGGTAAGGCGGCAGTTCACGAAGACGTAGCCGTATTTCTGCCCTTCGAAGGTTGAAGCCGCGGTAACGTAGCTGTTCTTCTTCGAGTGCAGGGTGCAGTTCTCGAAATAGCAGATAGACGGGCCGAAGATGAAGTCGGTCGTGCCCTCGATGTAGCAGTCGAGGTAGTAGTTGCGCTTCACTCCCCCCTCTTTGCCGTAGCGGCCGTATGTGTAGAGTGTGTCCTGATTGCCCACAAGGCGGCAGTTCCTGAAGAAGAGGAAGTCTCCGTCAGTGAAAAGGGCGACGGCCTGCCCTATCTCCTTTCCTTCTCCTGCCGTGTTCTCTACGGTGATGTTCTCCATGGTGACGTAGCTTGAGTGGATGTACATCGACGCGCTGCCTGAGGTGCCGACGGTGGCATCGCTGTCAGGCCAGGTCTGCGTAGCGTATTTCCCCCAGCTGATCACAGTGGTCTCAGGGTCATCGCCATAGATATGCAGGCGGAACTTGTTGTGCGGGATGGTCACCATCTCCCTGTAGACGCCAGACTTGATATATATGGAGGTGATTCCGGCGTGGCTGTAGTCGGGGCATGCGTCAATGGCCTCCTGCACGGTGAAGAAGTCGCCCGTACCGTCTTTTGCAACCACAAAGCGGGGTGCTTCTGCAAGAAGATGCTCCCTCAGGGGATCGAGCTCGGGAGTAGCGTCGGCCTTGAGGGCCTCAGCCACGAACCCTGCCAGCTTGCGGGCACCCGCAGGGCGGGTATGGGTGTTGTCTATCTTCTCAGGGTTCCAGTCGTACATATAGTACGGGCGGGAGGCTTCGTCGCCAAGCTTCGAGAGCCATTCCTGCGTCATAGGATAGATGTCGAGCAGGGCTGTGCCGGTCTTCTTGGCCACCTCGCGCATCGCTGCCGGATAGTCCCCAAGCGAAAGCATGTCGAGTGTGTCGGCCTTGAACCAGCGCCTGCTCACCGGGGTAAGCAGGACGGGAACGGCACCCTTGGCACGAACTGTCGAAATGAAGAGTTCCAAGTTCTTCTGGTATTCTCCCCAGGGAGCGGCAAAGCGGTCGGGATCGGACTCCTTGCCGTCATTGTGGCCATACTGTATGAACACGTAGTCCCCTGCACCGACGGACTCGCGAATGGCATCCCACTCCCCGTTCAGCTGGATGCTGCGGGTGCTCCTGCCGTTGCGTGCATGGTTGATTACAGTGGCGCCGGAGTCGAGGAAGTTGGGGAACATCATGCCCCAGCCCCTCTCGGGAGAGCCCTTACTGAGGTCCTTGGGTGCGCAGGTGCTGTCGCCCATCAGATGGATGGTCACTTTGTCCGAGGCAGAAGCGCTCAGGCAAAACAAAGTGGCGAGCACGAGGCTCGCCAGATAAAGTGAAGATCTTTTCATTCTAGAATCCGAAATACTTGTCTGCGTTGTTGTAGGAGATGTCCTCGACCATCTTGCCGAGCCATTCGATCTCGGAAGCAGGAAGCTTGCCGGCCTCGACGTCAGTTCCTATCACGTCGCAGAGGATGCGGCGGAAGTACTCGTGCCTGGGATAGCTGATGAAGCTGCGGGAGTCGGTGAGCATGCCCACGAAACGGCTGAGGAGGCCAAGCACGCTGAGGTCGTTGATCTGCTTGCGCATGCCGCTCTCCTGGTCGAGGAACCACCAGCCTGAGCCGAACTGCATCTTGCCGGGGCATGTGCCGTCGTTGAAGGTGTATGCCATGGTGATCATGGTCTCGTTGTCCTTGGGATTGAGGCAGTACAGTATGGTCTTGGCCAGCTTGTCCTCTCGCGTGAGACGGTCGAAGAAGCGGTGACCGGCCTCGGCGCACTGCAGGTCGTGTATGGCATCATATCCTGTGTCAGGGCCTACGAGATTGAACATCTTCGTGTTGTTGTTGCGGATGGCGCCCACGTGGAACTGCTGGGTCCAGCCGGACTCCGCATCCATACGCGCGAACTCATAGAGCATTGCGCTGCGGAACTTCACGAGCTTGTCGGCAGAAGGCTCGAAGCCTGCCATGGTGTTGGCGAAGATGTCGTCTATCTCTGCCTGGGTGTAGTCGGCGGCGTAGAATGTGTCGAGGCCGTGATCCGAGAGCTTGCAGCCCATGGAGGCGAAGAAGTCGTGACGCTTCTGGAGAGCGTCCATAAGGTCGCTGAAAGTGATGATGTCGGTCTGTGCCGCCTCGGCGAGCTTCTCAATGTACTCCACGTAAGCCTTGGGATTCTCGATTGCCATGGCCTTGTCGGGACGCCATGCAGGAAGGACCTTCACGCCGAAGGGCTTCTCGGCTATCATCCTGTGCCAGCGCAGGTCGTCGGCGGGGTCGTCGGTAGTGCAGACAACCTTTACGTTGAACTTCTTTATGAGAGCCTGGCCGCGGAACTCCTCCGTAGCGAGCTTTGCGTTGCATTCCTCGAATATTTCGCGGGCGGTCTTGGGGCTGAGAAGCTTGTCGATGCCGAACACGCGACTGAGTTCAAGGTGAGACCAGTGATACAGAGGGTTGCGCATAGTATAGGGCATGGTCTCGGCCCATTTCTCGAAAGTCTCCCATGCACTGTGGGCTCCGCCGGTGAGATACTCTTCAGGTACTCCGTTTGCACGCATCGCGCGCCACTTGTAATGGTCGCCGTAATGGCCGTCTACCAGCCAGAGCTGCGTAATGTCGCGGAACTGGATGTTCTCGGCAATCTGCTGGGGGTTCAGGTGGCAGTGATAATCTATGATGGGCATAGACTCGGCATGCTCATGGAAGAGACGTTTTGCGGTCTCGTTACCGAGCATGAAATCATCGTTTATGAAAGACATAGTAATGGTTAAATTTGATATTCTGTTCAGTGTTTACACAAATTTAACAAATAATTCCAAATGTTCCGTGCACGTTCACGAAAATTTTCCTAAATTTGTATATACGACAATCAAAAGCACAAATATATGGAGAATCTGAACAGGAAAAACGCCCCTCAGGCGCATCAGTACACGGAAAAGATCATACAGTTCGGCGAAGGCAACTTTCTCCGCGCATTCATCGACTGGATAATCTGGAAGACCAACCAGAAGACCGACTTCGATGCATCCGTAGTCATCGTGCAGCCCATAGAGAGAGGCCTTGTGGACAGGCTCAACGAGCAGGACGGCCTCTATCACCTGAACCTGCAGGGTCTTGACGAAGGGCAGCCTGTGAACTCCGTCGAGATGATAGACGTAGTATCCCGCGGCCTCAGCCCATACGCCGACTTCCAAGGCTATCTGAAGCTCGCCGAGCAGCCGCAGATACGTTTCGTGATCTCCAACACCACAGAGGCCGGAATAGCCTTTGACCCTGCCTGCAAGTTCACCGACGAACCGGCATCCTCATATCCCGGAAAGCTTGTCCAGCTGCTCTACCATCGCTACGAATTCTTCAAGGGAGCGGCCGACAAGGGCCTCATCATCTTCCCCTGCGAGCTCATATTCGAGAACGGCAAGCACCTCAAGGAGTGCATCTACCAGTACATCGACCTATGGCAGCTTCCCGAGGCCTTCAAGACCTGGTTCACCGACTGCTGCGGCGTTTACAGCACCCTCGTGGACCGCATCGTTCCGGGCTACCCGCGCGACACCGCCGCAGAGCTGTGCGAGCGCGTAGGCTATCAGGACAACATGCTCGACAAGGCTGAGATCTTCCACCTGTGGGTCATCGAGGCACCGCAGGAGGTTGCCGCCGAGTTCCCTGCAGACAAGGCCGGCCTCCACGTCCTGTTCGTGCCGTCAGAGGCTCCGTACCATCAGCGCAAGGTCACCCTGCTGAACGGCCCGCACACCGTGCTCTCCCCCGTCGGCTATCTCAGCGGCCTGAACACCGTGAAGGAATGCTGCGAGGACGAAGTCGTGGGCAAGTTCGTGCACAAGGTGATGTTCAAGGAGCTCATGGAGACCCTCAACCTCCCGAAGGACGACTGCATGAAGTTCGCCTCCGACGTGATGGACCGTTTCCGCAACCCGTTCGTGAAGCATTTCGTGACCTCGATCATGCTCAACAGCTTCCCCAAGTACAAGACGCGCGACCTGCCCGGCCTCAAGACCTATCTTGAGCGCAAGGGAGAGCTGCCGCAGGGCCTGGTATTCGGCCTCGCAGCCATCTGCACCTACTACAAGGGCGGAATGCGCGGCACCGACGAGATCGTTCCCAACGACGACCCGAAGATCATGGACAGTCTGAAGGCTCTCTGGGCCACCGGAGACGTCAAGGCCGTTGCCAAGGGAGTGCTGGCCGACGAGTTCATCTGGGGCGAGGACCTCAATGCGATACCAGGGCTTACTGAGCTGCTCGCAGCCGACCTCGAGCTCATACAGAGAATTGGAATGAAGGAAGCAGTCAAGACCATCATCTAAATGAGATACATAAAGATCAATGCCGCCGACAACGTGGCAGTTGCGCTCACCGACCTCAAGGCCGGTGAGTCCGTTCATGGCATAGAACTGGCCACTGACGTCCCTGCAGGGCACAAATTCACGCTATGTCCCCTCTCCGAAGGCCAGGACGTCATCAAGTACGGTTTCCCCATCGGGCACCTCACCACTAGTGTTCCTGCTGGTACTCACATAGACCATAATCATATTCGGACAAACCTATCCGGTCTTCTAGAATATGAATATGCTCCGCATACTTCTGATGGGGGCTCTGCCCCCATAACGCCCCCCGGCTCCCTACGGTCGCTGCCTGCTAGCGAGCATTCCGCAGGGCAGGGAGGTTTGGAGGGGTCCGCCCCTCCATCAATAATAGGTGCAGCCTGTGAAGCAAGCTGTGCTATTGCCCCTAAGGGGACGTGCCGCCCACGGCACGGGAGTGGGGGGACTATGCAGCGAAGCGGAATGGTGGGGTCGGAAGGTACTTCCGACTCCCCGTGGGGCAATACGCACGGCTGCGAAGGTCAGCCGGCAACGTTCAAAGGATTCAGAAGGGCGGATGGTAATATCGGAATTCGAAACCAGATTTGGATAATTCCTACTGTGGGATGCGTGAATGGAATAGCGCAGACGATTGCTGAACGGTTCAAGGCGGAGATTGCAGGGAAGGAAGGCAGCGTGGATGCAGTGGTCGCATTCCCACACAACTACGGCTGCTCCCAGCTCGGCGAAGACCACGAGAACACCCGCACCATACTCGCCGACATGCTGCGCCACCCCAACTGCGGCGGCGCGCTGGTGGTCAGCCTCGGATGCGAGAACAACCAGCTGGATGCCTTCATGGAGCTTGTGGGCCCCGTAGACAATGCCCGCATACGCACAATGACGGTCCAGAAGGTTGAGGGAGACGAGATCGGATACGGCCTTCAGCAGCTGCGTGAGATATTCTGCACCGCCTCCAAGGACATCAGGACCGACGTTCCCATCTCAGAGCTCAAGGTCGGCCTGAAGTGCGGCGGATCCGACGGCCTCAGCGGCATCACGGCCAATCCCCTGCTCGGCCGCTTCTCAGACTGGCTCGTGGAGCAAGGCGGAACCACCATCCTGACTGAAGTGCCGGAGATGTTCGGTGCTGAGACCATCCTGATGAACCGCTGCCAGGACAGGGCCACCTTCGACAAGACAGTCAGCCTCATCAACGACTTCAAGAGCTACTTCATGAAAGCCGGTATGCCGGTTTACGAGAACCCGTCGCCTGGCAACAAGGCCGGCGGAATATCCACGCTGGAGGAGAAATCGCTCGGGTGCACGCAGAAGAGCGGCAGAAGCCTGGTACGCGGCGTCCTCCGATACGGAGAGCGCCTTGAGAACAGCGGACTCAATCTGCTCAGCGCACCAGGGAACGACCTCGTGGCATCCACGGCACTTGCGGCGTCAGGCTGTCAGCTAGTGCTGTTCACCACAGGGCGCGGCACACCTTTCGGGAGCTTCGTCCCCACCATGAAGATCAGCACCAACAGCCGTCTGGCCGCACTCAAGCCCGGCTGGATAGACTTCAACGCCGGAGTACTTGCGGAAGACAGCAGCTTCGACGATGTCCTGCCCCGGTTCATCGACTACGTGCTCGCTGTAGCAGAAGGCCAGCCGGTGAACAACGAGTCCAACGGCTGGCGCGAGATTGCTATTTTCAAGACAGGGGTGACGCTTTAGGCTACTTCACCTCGAAAGAAGTCTGATATACAATGGGATTTCCATCGGCGTCGAAGCCCTCGACGCTGATGACGAAGTTGCCGGGATACTCCGGGAGCTTGACATCGAACTTGAATTCTCCCTCAGCAGGAAGGTCGACCAGAGGATGCCAGTAGGCAGTCTGACGATAATCGGGATAATCATCCACAGACTTCAGACCCGTATAGACAGTAGGATAGGTGCAACCGTGGAAGTCCACGATGCGGACATTAGGCTCGAAGGACACACCAGGCATGTTTCCCCTGTATGTCTCGAAGTTCACTATGCCGTCGAACGAGCGGGTGCCCACATAATACACGTATGGGTAGATGTTGATGGTCTCGACAAGAAGCGGGTCATAGCTCAGGATGCGGTCGTAATCGAACACGGGGATACCGTCCACCATCATGAGGGCGGCATTGTTGGAGAAGCGCGATGACTGGTAAACGTCAGTCAGGCGCACCTGGATGTCGCGCTTGCGCTCCGATGTCCTGCGAAGACGCATCTCGGTCACGAACTCCACAATGACCTCCTCCATCGTGGGGAAGCGGGTGTAGTCGTCGAGTCGATAAGTGATGCACTCCTTGCCGAATAGAGCGTTCGCCCTCACTGGAAGATACTCGGGAATGAGCTCTCCCGCGAAGGACTGCTCGATTCTTGACGATGCAGTGCGTCTCTCCAAAGCGTCACGGAAAGACTTGCACAGCTGCAGCTGAGGCACGTCAGACACAGGAACGCCGATGAACGGAGAGTCCAGCTCAATGTGGCATGGAACACTGGCGTCGATGTTTTCGATCTCGCAGACTAGATCCTTGTCGCCATAGATATTGTTGGTGAAGAAGGTCAGCTCGGCATTCTTCTGTATGGCGGCGGAATACACGTCAGACTTGTTGCCGGGAGCTGAGATGAATCCGCTCTTGCCATAAAGGGAATCAGCCTGCGCCGGATTGAGCCCGGCGATGCGTCCGTAGATGATTTCACCCTCGAATTCGGGTATGCGCCTGTTGGTAAAGGATGTGCCTGGTTTGAGGCCGGCGCGGAATGCAGAGGCTGAAGCGGTGGCAGGAGCGGAAATGCCGTCGTCGTGGCGGACACTCACGCTGAATCTGGCATCCTTGCCGGCGTTGCTGATAGTCACGGGGATGATGGAGCCCTGCTTTGCGCCCGAAGCGACGCTTACACTGAGCCTGCCCTCATTTGCCGGAGCGTCGGGAATCTTGTACTCACTCTCGCTCACCACAGCCACGCCACCTTCGACCCGCTCGGTCGAGAGGGTGTTGAAGATCGAGACAGTGCGGGCTCCTGCAAGGAAATCCATACCGTCCTCGTTGCAGTTCTGCGCCGTGTACGCCACAAGCACGTAATTGCCTGTAGGGACGGTTGAGGGAATCTGGAGTTCTGCGCCACCGCGGCCTCCAATGAGAGCGACCTTGCCGGTAGCTACCATGGCGGATGCCGAATGCAGCTCGAGGTAGGCTACGCTGCTGAAGCCCGAATATCCGCCGGTTGCAGCGTCATAGCAGAATGCCGAAAGACGCAGGACATCGCCTGCAACATATACGGAACGGTCGGTGGTAAGATAAATACGCTCGCTGAGGCCGCTCTGCGCAAAGGCGGAGAAGGCCGTCAGCATCAATATAGCGAATAATGCAAGTCTTTTCATATCAACTACTTATCTTGATTGGGCCAGTCGGCGGGTCTGTTCTTGGTGCCGCCATAGTAAGTACAGTCGACGCAGCGGGCGGGAGCCCAGTTGCACTCTCCGGCCATCAGGTCGTTGTAATAAGGACGCCAGTTTCTGGATGTGTAGTACAGGAGCCAGTCCTCAGGAGCGACCGCTTCGTACTCCGCATCGCGCATCTCGGGGCGCACATAGAGCATAGTGACACCGTTGTCGATGTAGATCCGTGCCTTCTGGGGGCTTGAGGTGCCCACGTAGCCGTACACGATTTCATCGTCGTCGGTCACGCAGCGCAGATTGCCGCGCACCTCGCTGGGAATGGGAGCGAAGAGGCTGCCGTCGTAGTTGCTCACGTCCCTGATGTGCTCAAGGTAACGGTAGCTCTCGATAGAGACAGGATAGACCTCAAGGTCGAGACGGTAAAGTCTCGACATCTTGTCGTTGGTGGCTTCGTAATAGAACAGAGGGTAATCGTCAAGCCTGTTGACGCCCATTGTCTCGGTGGTGGCAAGGTTGATGCCTCGTGAGCTGGCGGTCTTCCAGCAGTAGTAGTTGTTCTCGCCGTTCGAGAACATGACGACGGTTCCATTGGGAGAATCCTCGGTTATCTCGGGATCGTAATACGAATCGGCGCGCCAGTAGGAAGTATACTCCCAAGTCTCCACATATCTGTAGCGGAAATGCTGGGTGCCGTCTTCGGAATGCATGCTCATCCTGACATACAGGCCCTGCTTCCTGCCGTCGGATTCGTTTATGAAATAGTCGAGTTTGTCGATGACGCAGGAGCCGCTGGGCTTTGCCCAAGCGGAGCAGTAGTCGCGTCCGCCGGCCACCTTGATGCAGAGTCTGTACTCAAGCGAAGTGTCGGCTCCGTGAAGGTTGACGTCATACTCTCCCTTCTTTTCGCCCGGGACTCCCTCATAATGCGCGCCGTTGATGTCCTCGACCCAAAGCTCGGCCTCTACAGGCTGAGGTGAGCCGTTGCTGCCAAGAGGCATTAGACTGCTCAGGGCGAAGTTGGACATGCTGCCGACCACGATGTCGCCTTCCACGACGAGATTGCCGCCGGTTCCGCCGACTTCAGCATTATATGGATAAATGCAGGACACTGCGCAGAGTGCAAGTGCTAAAAACAAAGCTATCTTTCTCATGGCTAGAATCTTACATTAAGTGAAACGTATGGTATGGGGCAGGCGAAGACGCTCAGCATGTAGCCCTTGACCTGATCGGTGTTGTGGGCTGTGTAATATACTGAATAAGGGTTCTTGCGCCCTGTCACGTTGTACGCGCCGAAGGTGACCGTCATGTGGGCCAGCTGCTTGAGGTAATGGCCTGGCTCTATGTTCATGGCCACGTCCATGCGGAAGTAGTCAGGAATACGATGCGCGTTCCTGTCGGAGTATGCCAGAATATAAGTGTTGGCATAATAGTACTTGCCGGTAGGGATGGTCACAGGACGTCCCGTGGCGTAATCGACGTTGAGCGAAAGGCTGTAGCGGTGTGTGAACTTGTAGTTTGCTACAAGCTTGAGGTCGTGCGGCTTGTCGTGAGGAGCATTGTACCAGTTACCGCCGTTGATGGTCTCCACACCCCTGTACTCGGCCTCCTTGAGGAGCGCCCTTGACCAGGTGTATGAGATCCATCCGTTGAGCTTTCCGAGGCTCTTCTTTGCCATGAACTCGACTCCGTATGCCTTGCCTACCGTCTCCACGAGGTCGTCCTCGAGATTCGGGTTCATCACAAGCACGGCTCCTGACTTATAGTCGGGATAGTGGTACATACGCTTGTAGTAGCCTTCCAGGCTGAGGTCGACCTTGCCGTCGGCCACCGTCCAGTATGCTCCACCGGCTGCCTGCCAACCCGTCTGAGGACGAAGTCTGGCATTGCTCAAGCGCCATGTGTCCATAGGTGAGATGGAGGTATTGTTTGAAATCATGTGGATGGCCTGACTCATTGAGTTGAAGCCAGCCTTCAACGTGAAGTCCTTTGTGAATGAATACTTTCCGCTGATTCTCACCTCAGGGTTGAAGTAGAACTTCGAAGGATTCAGAGCCATGAAGCCAGAGCCTCGGACGCCATATTCGACCAGGAATTTGTCTGTGACGCTCCAGCTGTCGCTGGCATATACTGCTGCCTCCACCGCATTCTGCCGTGCAAGCTCCATGGGAACCACAGCAGACATTTCGCCGGAAGGATTGCGGACGCCGGGATTCAGATCGTAGAAGATGCCCTGCGCACCGTAAGAAAGCACGTGCTGGCCCATGTTGGACTTGAAGCCCAGTTTGAGGTAGTACTGCTGCACGCCCGCATCGAGGGTGTAAGCCTGAGGTCCATAGAAGGTTTCCTCGAGCTGGCTGCCATAACGGTCGAATCCAGCTGTGAGATTCATGCTGTGACGCTCGCTGAAATGGCTGTTCCACTTGATTGAGGCATTCATGTTGGAATACCTGAAGGTGGTGTCGGCGCCGAAGCTGAAGCGGTCTCTCGACCAATAGCCGAATGCCTGTATGCTGTTGTTTGCGTTGAATTTATGGGTGATGCCGACATTGAGGTCGCTGAAGCCGGCGCTGCCACCTGCATAGTCGCTCTGATCCTTGGGAATCATATTGAGTATCCAGTCGGAGTAGGTCGTGCGGCCGCCTATGATGAAGGTTGTCTTACCCTTCTTGATGGGGCCCTCCAGCGTGAAGTTGCTGGTGAGGATACCTATGCCGAGGGTTCCGGTGAGCTTGTTGGCATTGCCTTCCTTGCTGCGGATGTCGAGCACCGACGAGATTCGTCCGCCAAACTCCGCGGGAATGCTGCTCTTGTATAGCTCGATATCGTTGATGACATCAGCATTGAAGGAGCTGAGCACGCCGAACATGTGGCCGGGATTGTATATGGTGGCGTCGTTGAACAGTATGAGGTTCTGGTCGGTGGCTCCACCGCGGACATTGAATCCCGTGGCAGCCTCTCCCACGGACTTGACGCCGGGAAGAGTGAGGACCACCTTGAGCACGTCGGCCTCACCGAATGCGGTGGGGACCTTCTTGATGGTGGAGATGCGCACCTTCTCGATGCCCATTCTCGCGTCACGGTGAGCGGAGCGGCCCTCGGCAGAGACCACGGCTCCCTTAAGGGAAGTGACCTTCTCCTTCATGAGGACGTCCATGCCTCCGTCGGACCACAGCTCCAGATTGAGCTTGACGTCCTCGAGGGAATAGCCGCTGAAGCCAAGCACGCAGGATCCAATAGGAAGACCGATGCGGTAGAATCCTGTGACGTCGGTGACAGTATAGGCGCCCGTCTTGTCGTCATAGACGCTCACGCCGACGAGAGGCTCGCCGGAAGCGGCGTCACGCACATATCCACGCACGTAAGCCTTTCCGGTACGACCGGGAGTCTTTGTGCCGATCTCGTAGATCTTATTCTGGAATGTGGCCGTAACATTTTCTGTCTGAGCAAGATCGGCAGCCTGCCTTGCCCCAGAAGCCTCGGCATCGAAGTAGCCTGCAGGAAGCACGGGGCGTCCGAATGCCGCAGTAGAGGACACGAACCAGGCGCCATCATACTCGCTCACGGTATAGCCCTTGCCCTTAAGCTCGCCCAAAGCCTGCCCTACGAACTGGGTGCGAGGTGCCGACACAGAATAGAACGCCTTGTCCTCGGCGTCCTTGAGGAAATAAACCCTTGCGCCCATATTGGTGCGCAGATAGCTGACGAGGGAGTCGGAGGGCACGCCCTTGACCTCCAGGACATCCTGAGCCTTGGCTGCGGAGCAGGTCAGGATCAGCATCAGAAATGCAATTGAGAGAATCTTTTTCATTTCATCAACTTTAAGGCCTTACGCCTGCCAATCCTCTTGAGTCTGCCGTCCTTGAGAACATAATAGCGCTCCTCGCGCCCGAAGTAGTTGAGCACGTCGGAACGGTAGTTGGGGTCGTAGTAGCCTATGGTGGGACCATTGGTATTCTCGGTACTGGTATTCAGACGTTTGTCGACCCTCAGGTAAATGAGGGGCTGTTCGCTTGCGATGCAGTAGAAACCCGGGAGGGCATCCTGCTGACCGGCAAGTTCAAGGTTCACGAATCTGTCCTCTCCGATCTGGAGATCGGTAACCAGGTCGCGGGCGACAACCACGGCAGGAGCACCGGGATTGTTCTTCACCAGGAGGTCGTGGGTGACTGCATCGATGTTCAGAAGGACATCGGTGTAATGTTTGCCGTTGAAGGTGACACTGCCTGGAAGGAACTCGGTCGTCAGCCAATAATAGTTTCCGTTGAAAAGGATCCCGGAGTATTGCTGGGCTGCCCGACCGCGGTAAAGCACAGATTTGAACGACGCTTCCTTCTGGAAGGCATCGAATTCGGCCTGCTGCGCCAAAGCATTGTCCGGACGCATCAGAAATGCCCCGGACAATAAGAACAACACTACTAACTTGTTTTTCATCTGTCTAATAATTCTCCTGATTGTATCTGGTCAGGATATCCATGTGCATGAAATTATCCCTCGTTGCAGGCTTCTGCCTCATGAGGATATAGTTCGCCAGCGTGACCACGGCATCTCTTGACTGGTGCTCGGTGTGCTGGCTGATCAGTATGCTCAGATGCCCGTCCCTGAGCATCTGCATGTTCTTGTCGAGATTGTCGAAGGCTATGACCCTGCGCCCGGGAACCGGATGGTCTTCCAGGTAACGGTTCAGCAGATGCACGCGTGAATTGAACATCACGACATATCGCAGGTCCCCATGCTCGCTGAAGAACTCATCCAGCGCAGCATAGATGCCGTCTTCATCCGAAGGATTGATGAACAGCGGACTTATACGGCATTCAGGGAAGTTGGTGGCCATGTAGTCCATGAATCCGGCCCTGCGGCTCACTGTAGGGTCTGACTGACGGTTCTTGTCTCGGTTTATGCGGATCACAGCCACTTCGTCAACGTCTTCGGCCGCCACCCTCTCGGTAAGGAGCGCGGCACAGAGATGCCCGCTGCGGT
Source organism: Bacteroidales bacterium (assembly GCA_024401745.1). Lineage (GTDB taxonomy): Bacteria > Bacteroidota > Bacteroidia > Bacteroidales > UBA932 > Cryptobacteroides. The sequence goes on along the minus strand of JAKSKK010000009.1, from coordinate 7,175 downwards.
ACATGGGCATTCCGTAATAGGCGAAATAGTTATCCTCCTCGAGCTTGCTGTCTATGTAGACGTACGGGATGCCGTAATTCTGCAGCTCCTGCACGAAATTCAGGGTGTCGCTCATGAAAAGCGGAGGGAGGACCACTCCTGAAGGCTTGGAGGCCAGAAGTTCGGCACAGGCGGAGCGGAAGCTGCGGGCATCGTACTGGTCATAGTAGAATGCCCGGACCAGCACGTTGAGCGACGCCACCTGCTTCCCGCCCAGGACCATGCCGTCGTTGATGCGCTCCCAGTACTCACCGGGGGCGAATTCCGGCAGAAGGCAGGCTATCACATGGGCGTTGCGCGTTGCGAGCAGAGAAGCATAGAGGTTGGGCTGATAGCCCAGCTCCTCTATGGCTTTGCGGACCTTGGCGGCACTCTTGGCAGAGACTTCTCCGCGGTTGTGCAGGACACGGTCTACCGTACCCTTCGAGACGCCCGCACGCTCGGCAACGTCGAATATGGTGATCTTCCCGTCTTCCATCGGCCGTTACTCTATGACGATGGGCTTGTACTCAGGCACAAGGCTCTTCATGATGACCCAGCTGAGCAGGTAGGCCACTCCACAGAAGGTGAACATGATAAGGTAGCCGGCCTGTATGCCCTGGCAGCCGAGGATGTTCCAGCCACCGGCCTCACTGGCGTCGAAGAGAAGGCCTGCCGCCTTCTGGATTGCGAAGCTTCCGAGTCCACCTGCCATGCCGCCGATACCTGTGACGGTGGCGATGGTGCTCTTGGGGAACATGTCTCCCACGGTAGAGAAGATGTTGGCGCTCCATGACTGGTGGGCGGCGGCTGCAATACCGATGAGCACTACGGGGATCCAGTATGAGATGTGTGCGAGAGGCAGCGCTCCGAGAGCCACAAGCGGGAAGAAGGCGAAGATGAGCATGGCGCGCATGCGGCCTGCGTATGGATTCATTTTCTTCTTCTCGATGAAGATTGTGGGAAGGTAGCCTCCGAAGATCGAGAGCATCACGATGAGGTAGAGCGCTCCGATGGCTATCTGGAAGCGGGGCTCGGTTGAAGCCATGCCGTAGACGTTCTTGAGGAATGAGGGCATCCAGAAGAGGAAGAACCACCATACTCCGTCAGGCAGGAGCTTGCCGAATGCGAATGCCCATGTCTGCTTGTAAGTGAAGCACTTCCAGAGCGAGATCTTCTTCTCGTTCTTTGCAGCCTCGGCAGCGGCAGCCTTTGCGGCCTCCTCCTCTGCCTTGTCCTGCTCGATGTACTCGAGCTCGGCGGCATTCACGCGGGCGTTCTGCTCAGGCTTCTTGTAGATGAATGTCCAGAATCCCATCCAGATGAAACCGAGGGCACCGATGATGATGAACGCAGCCTCCCAGCCGAACTTCGCTGCCAGTGCAGGGATGCAGAACGGAGCCACGAGCGCACCGATGGTGGAACCTGCGTTGAAGATGGAGGTAGCGAATGCGCGGTCCTTCTTGGGGAAGTACTCCGCCGTGGCCTTGATGGCTGCAGGGAAGTTGCCGGCCTCACCGAGGGCGAGGATGCATCGTGCTATGATGAACATGGTCATGCTGACCACTGCAATCTTGGACACTGCGTCCGCAGCGGTGATTGCGCGGAGGGCCTCAGCACCCTCTACACCCATGAACTTCTGGGTGAGGACGCCGCAGACAGCGTGTGCGCAGGCGCCTACTGACCAGATGCCGATGCTCCAGAGGTAACCCTTCTTGGTGCCGAGCTTGTCGACGAGGGTTCCGGCAAAGAGCATTGCCACTGCATAGAACAGCGAGAAGATACCGGTGATGGTACCGTAGTGGTTGTTGGTCCAGTGGAACTCGGGGCGGATGAAGTCCTCGAAGGTGAGGGACAGCACCTGGCGGTCCATATAGTTGATGGTCGTCGCGAAGAAGAGCATCGCGCAGATGACCCATCTGTAGTTGGTCTTTTTTGCAGTCTGGTTCATATATGGTTATTTTACTTCTTTGATTATTTCAAGTGCATTCCTGCAGAGTTCGCTTATCTTGCTCCACTCCCCTGCGGCGATCACATCCTTTGGGAAGAGGTTGGAGCCCATGCCGACGCAGGTCACGCCTGCCTTGAACCATCCTTCGAGGTTCTCACGCTCGGGCTTCACGCCGCCGGTGACCATGATCTGGCTCCAGGGCATGGGGGCGCGGAGGCCTTTGACGAACTTGGGGCCGAGGACGTCGCCGGGGAAGACCTTGCAGAGGTCGCAGCCGAGTTGCTGGGCGGCACCCACTTCACTGACAGTTCCGCAGCCGGGGCAATAGGGCACAAGGCGGCGGTTGCAGACGGGAGCGATCTCGGGATTGAAGAGTGGGCCGACCACGAAGTTGGCGCCGAGCTGCAGGTACATGGCTGCGGTAGGGGCATCGACGACCGAGCCGATTCCGACTATCATGCCGGGGAGTTCCTTGTTGGCATATTTCACGAGTTCAGCGAAGACTTCCTGGGCGAAGTCGCCTCTGTTGGTGAATTCGAATGCGCGGACGCCACCGTCGTAGCAGGCCTTGAGGACCTTCTTGGCGACTTCAGCGTCTGCGTTGTAGAATACGGGGACCATTCCGGTCTCCTTCATGGTCGCGAGGACCTGCATTTTATTATACTTTGCCATAATAATCTATCTCTGTACTCTACCGTTAGCACTTCCGCCAACTAGCGATAATACTTCTGACTCTGATACGAGATTGAAATCTCCATTCACAGTGTGCTTCAGGGCGGAGGCGGCGACGGCGAACTCGAGGGCTGCTGCCTGGTCGCCGGGGTACTTCAGCATGCCATGGATGAGGCCGCCGGAGAATGAGTCGCCACCGCCTACGCGGTCGATGATGGGATCGATGTCGTAGCGCTTGCTCTGGTAGAACTCCTTGCCGTCGTAGATGAGGGCCTTCCAGCCGTTGTGGGTGGCGGAGAAGGACTCGCGCAGGGTGCTGACCACATACTTGAAGCCGAACTCCTGCATCATCTGGCGGAAGATGCCTTCGTAGCCGGCTGCGTCAGTGTTGCCGCCTTCGACGTCGGCATCGGGCTTGAAGCCGAGGCAGAGCTCGGCGTCCTCCTCGTTGCCTATGCACACGTCCACATACTTCATCAGGGGGCGCATCACGCTGATGGCCTTCTCTGAGGTCCAGAGCTTCTTACGGAAGTTGAGGTCGACGCTGACGGTGACCCCATGGCGCTTCGCAGCCTCGCACGCAAGGCGGGTAAGCTCTGCAGCCTTGTCGGAGATGGCGGGGCTGATGCCTGACCAGTGGAACCAGCTGGCGCCTTCCATGATTGCATCGAAGTCGAAGTCAGCGGGATCGGCCTCGGCGATTGCCGAATGTGCGCGGTCATAGATGACCTTCGAAGGACGCATGGATGCACCGGTCTCGGCATAGTAGAGACCTATGCGGCTGCCGCCGCGGGCTATATAGTCGGTACGCACACCATAGCGGCGGAGTGCATTGACTGCGATCTGACCTATTTCGTGTGAAGGGAGTTTCGTGACGTAGAAGGCATCGTGACCATAGTTCGCGAGGCTGACTGCCACATTTGCCTCTCCACCGCCGGGAATGATACGGAAGGAGTCAGTCTGGATGAAACGGTCCTGGCCTTCAGGGCTGAGGCGAAGCATGATTTCGCCGAATGTTATGATTTTTGCCATAATCAGTGAATATAAATCAAACAAAGATACAAAATTCCTCGCGTATACGTGCACGTGCACGAGATTATAATCGCCTCAAAACGGACAAAATTTGTATATTTGTGGACCATGATGAAGATTACAGACTTTCTCAGCAGCCCTCTCAAGGGCGTTTTCGAAGGATTCACCGACTGGCACTGCCACATCCTGCCCGGCGTGGATGACGGATTCAAGACTCTCGAGGACAGCCTTGCCGTACTCGCCCGCTACGAGGAGGCAGGCGTGACGAACGTCTTCTTCACGCCCCACGTCATGGTGGACATGCCCAACGAGACCGACAACCTGAGAAGGAGGTTCGATGAGCTGCAGGCAGCCTACAGCGGTGGCCTGAACCTGTTCCTCGCATCAGAGAACATGCTTGACGACCTGTTCCTCAAAAGGCTGGAGGCCAAGGACTTTCTGCCTCTGCCTGACAAGAGGCTGCTTGTCGAGACATCATACTTCAACCCGCCCGTAGACCTGTTCGGGACCCTGCGTAAAATAGAAAAGGCCGGCTATTCACCGGTCCTTGCACACCCCGAGAGGTATCAGTACATGAGCGAGCGCAAGTACGTCGCGCTGCTTGACAACGAGATAGAATTCCAGCTCAACATCGCCTCGCTCACCGGATACTACGGCCGGGAAGCACAGGGGCGCGCACAGTGGCTGCTTTCTGAAGAGGGCTATTCATACTGCGGCACAGACCTGCACCGCAGCTCACAGTTCGAGCATCTACTCGAGTCCAAGGTTAGGCGTTCCTGCCTTAAAGAGCTTCAGGAGACCGTTCTTGATGTCTCCAACATACTGGAGTAGGGCTTTTCCAGGGAAGATAGGGAACATCAGCTTCAAACGCCTGTGGATGAAGCGCAGGGAGCCACCCTTGTGCCTGAGCTTGCTCTGGTCGTGGCGGCCGTGCTTGAAGGCACGGTTGTCTCCCTGAACCAGAAAGAAATCGACCAGCCTCGAGCCTCGCCTGGCCTTCGAGGCATCATAGAACGGTACGTCTTCCGACGGAAGGGCAAGTGCCTGAACGGCGGCGCATCCGAAAACCTGCCAGGCATCCTTGAGCCCGAAGGACTCAAGCCACTCCCCAAGCCTTGCCTCATCCAGCTTTCCCTTGTGGGAATGCAGGAACATCGCCCAGTCGCAGAGCTGGCGCATGCCTATGCCCATCCCGATGAAGTGGTGCCACAGGTGGTGGAAGATATAGAAGGCATTGAAAGTGGATTCCGGGGTGTTCACGAAATGCCCGTCAAGGCGTACGAGTTCCAGATCCTCCGAAGTCCCTTTATCCGAAATCCGCTGATACTCAGCATTCTGCGATTCCTTGGCCAGAACCTCGGTATACTTGTGAAGCTCTATGTCAAGGGTGCCTCCCACATGATAGGTGACATGCTTGGAGCCGACTTCGGTCTCGGTGCCGAAAAGGCGCGTCATGACCGCTCTTGCACGGCTGAAGTCCTTGACATAAAGGTCGATGTCGCCGGCCTGACGTATGGTCGGCACAGGGTAATGAGAAGCTATCCCCTGCCCCTTGAGAAGCACTGATGATATATCCTCAGCGGCAAGTTCCTGGGTGGCGTATGCAATTACGGAGTTTGCCGCCTGATGGGACTTCTCGCACTTCTGCACGACATCCTGAAAGAAGTCATGAGTCTTCTGCGGAAGCTTGTCTCCAAGCTTGTCAAGAATCGCCTTGCCCACCGTGGGCAGGGTATTCTGATGACGGGCAAGCTCCACCAGTTCAGCGAACTTGACAGAGCCGGAAACGACGGCCGGCCTGTTCCAAAGGCCGGCGCGAAGAAGTTCAAGATATATCTCGGTAGAAGTCATTATCTCTTCTCATCCCATCCGAAAGGATGCGGGCTCATGGGAAGCTTCGCAAGAGGATGGTAGTCGCCCTTGAGGCCTATCGGAGTCGCGTTGCGTATCTGGCTCACGATCTCGATGCACGGGCGAGCCTCGCTGATGCGGAAGCCCTCGCCTGCGAGTATCTTCTGGTAGCTGAGAGTGTGCAGCTCTGTGAAGCCCTGACTGAACTCGAACTCGTCGCCGTCGATGCTGAGGGTGCGGTAGGTGCGCTTCTCGCCCTGCACCGCATTCTCGGGCAGGCAGTCGGCATTGATGCTGAGGAAGTAGCGCACGCGGGCCTTCTTGAGGAGAAGGAATCCCGCAACGCGGTCGAAACTCATCACATGCACGATGTTCTGCTCGACGGGGCCGAATATCCACTGCAGCATGTCGTAGAAGTGCACGCCGATGTTGGTGGCGATTCCGCCGCTCTTGTGAACGTCGCCCTTCCATGAGGTATAGTACCAGCGGCCGCGGGAGGTTATGTAGGTAAGGTCAACGTCGTAGATCTTGTCCTGCGGGCCCTCGTCGACCTTCTTCTTGAGCGCGGCTATGGAGTCGTGCAGACGCAGCTGCAAGATGTTGTATGCCTTGTGACCTGCCTCCTCCTCGACCTTCTCGAGCGCGTCGATGTTGTAGGGATTGAGCACGACCGGCTTCTCGCAGATCACGTCGCAGCCCAGGCGTAGACCGTAGCGTATGAATGCGTCGTGGGTGTAGTTGGGGGTGCAGACTGAAAGCCACTGAAGCGGAGTCTCCGACTGCTGCAGCTTGGAGCAGTGGCGGTCGAACAGTTCGTTCTCGGTGAAGAATGAACACTCGGGGAAGAAGCTGTCCAGACGGCCTACGCTGTCGAACTTGTCGTATGCGGCCAGCAGGTCGTTGCCTGTGTCCTTGATTGCCTTGAGGTGGCGGGGGGCAATGTAGCCCGCAGCGCCTATCAATGCGAAATTTGCCATTATTCTGCGCTTTCTGATTCAGATGAGTGGTGGTGACGGCGGTGCTTCTTCTCGCCTTCGTCAGCCTCTTCGGGATGCTCCTTGTCGTAGTCGCCATAGCCGTAGCCCTTGTCGCCATAGCCATATGCGCTGCCGTAGCCATAGCTGTGACCATAGCCGTAGCCATAACCGTGACCATAGCCATAACCGTAGCCATAACCGTAGCCGTAGCGGCTCTTCTTGGCGTACTCTACATCATTCAGGATGATGTTCATGTGAGGGAATGCGCCGGTCTTGTAGATCTTCTCGACGTCAGGAAGCATACGCTTGTCGACATATCCTGAACGTACCACGAAGATGGTGGAATCGGCATATTTCTTCACGATGCTTGCATCGGCAAGGATGCCTGCAGGGATGGAGTCAAGGAAGATATACTCATAGTGCTCGCGCAGATAATCCATCAGGCGGCCAAAGCGCTCGTCGGAGAGGAGCTCGGCAGGGTTAGGCGGCATGGCGCCGGTGAACACGGCATCAACGCAGTCTGAGATCGCCTTCTTTGTGACAATTCCCTCAAGGTCGTCGGTCTGTGCTGACAGATACTCCGACATGCCGGTAACCTTCGTGCTTGAGAACTGCTTGGTGAGAGTACACTTGCGGAGGTCGACATCAACCACGCAGACCTTCTTGCCCACAAG
>JAKSKK010000008.1 GCA_024401745.1 Bacteroidales bacterium | reverse complement strand
TACCGCCGCCAAGGTCATAGACTGCGACCTTCATGTTCTTGTTCTTCTTGTCGAGGCCGTATGCGAGAGCTGCTGCGGTAGGCTCGTTGATGATACGCTTGACGTCGAGTCCTGCGATCTTGCCGGCCTCCTTGGTAGCCTGACGCTGGCTGTCGGAGAAGTATGCGGGAACTGTGATGACTGCCTCTGTGACCTCCTGACGGAGATAGTCCTCAGCGGTCTTCTTCATCTTCTGAAGGACTGCTGCCGAGATTTCCTGAGGGCTGTACATGCGTCCGTTGATGTCCACACGGGGAGTGTTGTTCTCTCCACGGGTCACCTTGTAGGGCATGCGGGCGCACTCTGCGCTTACCTGGTCGTAGGTCTCGCCCATGAAGCGCTTGATTGAGAATACGGTGTTGTTAGGGTTGGTGATGGCCTGACGCTTTGCAGGAGATCCAACCTTGCGCTCACCATTTGCAGTGAAAGCGACAACCGAAGGAGTGGTGCGTGCACCCTCATCGTTGATAATGACGGTAGGCTGGTTGCCTTCCATTACGGCTACACATGAATTGGTAGTTCCGAGGTCGATTCCGATAATTTTTCCCATGATATTTCGTTTTTTGTTTCTATTCAGTTTTGTCTGACGTCTGTCATCATATACTAATGTTGTGCCAGTGACAAAATGTCACTATCTTTGCGGCCATGGAATACAGGGAACTGACAGACGATGAATTCCGCGACCTTGAGAGCCGGATTCTCTACGAAGACAACCATATAATGATTGTCAACAAGAAGGTGGGCGAGATCACCCAGGGCGACAGGACGGGTGACGAATGCCTCACCGACGTCTACAAGGCATTCATCGCCAGGAGGGACCTCAAGCCCGGCAAGGTGTTCCTCGGACTCCCCCACCGGCTGGACCGCCCCGTCAGCGGAATCTGCATCCTCGCCAAGACCGGCAAGGCTCTCGAAAGGCTCGACGAGATGTTCCGCACCTCGCAGGTGCACAAGAGATACTGGGCGCTGTGCTGCGGAAAGCCCGGGCAGCCCAAAGGCTACCTCGAAGACTGGCTGGTACGCAACGAGAAGCAGAACAAGACCTTCGTGACAAAGACAAGACGCGAGGGCGCCAAGCTGGCAAAGCTCAACTACGAATATCTCTACAGCACCGACAGGTATCACCTCCTTGAAGTGGAGCTGCTGACCGGCCGCCACCACCAGATACGATGCCAGCTCAGCAACATCGGATGCGTCATCAAGGGAGACCTCAAGTATGGTGCGCCCCGGTCGAATCCCGACGGAGGTATATGCCTGCACTCCCGCTCAGTGACCTTCGTTCACCCCGTGAAGAAGGAGGAGATCACCGTCACTGCTCCTTTCCCTGAGAGCTGGACTGGCGTTCACGAGATCTAGGCTGTTCATACTGGCACATATCCTTCATGTACTTCCCGGGCGTCATTCCGCGGAAGAGCTTGAATGCCATGTTGAATGACGGCGTGGAATTGAATCCCGACATTACCGCAAGTTCCTTCACCTGCATGCGCGGGTCCTTTACCATGAGTTCCTCAGCATACTGCACGCGATAACTGTTGACGAACTGCTTGAAGTTCATGCCCGACATGGCATTTACCGTGCGCGACAGATAGTTCTGGTTGCTGAACACCTGCGATGCCAGCTTCAGTTCCGAGAAGTCAGGGTCAAGATAGGGCCGGCTCTCTTCCATCATATCCTTCACGCGCACGAACAGCGACTCCATGCGCCGCGTCTCCTCGTCACTGCGCGCCGGAACTGCCGGCCGTACACGCCCGCGCAGGTTGCGCCTGATTTCATCAAGCGTTGACTTTCCCACAAGCACATACCACCCGAAATACATGTACATATAAAGGAAGACGTACAGGGCCGCCACAAGGATGACCTCCAGCCATTGGAGCAATGCGGCACAGCGCAGGGATATCTGGAAGATCATTGCAAGGACAAGGGCCGCTGCAACAAGCACCGAGCGCTCGTTGTCTTCAATGTTGTGCCACACGGCAGCGTTGCAGAAGAAGAACCTGGCCTGGACGTATTTCTCGCGTATGAACACGACATGAACCGCAGCAAGGCATGCGGAAAGGACGAGGACAGCCAACCATGGCTCGATGCCAAGAAGGAACAGGGCCACCGAGATGGCGAGCATGCATCCGCTGCATACGGCATGGCGGACATGGCTCTCATGGGGCAGGTAGCAGCAGGCAAGCACGGCAACGCCCGAGAAAAGGAATTCATAGAGCTTTGACGGATCGGGAGACGTTCCTGACATGACAAGGTTCAAGGAAATGCTGATGATTACGAGTGCTGCGGATGCAAGTCTGATGATCCTGCGCAATGAAAAAAGTTTTTTCATAATGAGATTTTGGTATAACAAATAAAACTAAAAAAAACCTCTTCGACACACGTCAAAGAGGCATAGACTTCAACTTTTCAAGTTTTATTACTTTCGTACAAGTTTTTTAACTTCTCTTCTGTCTGGAAGCAAGCTTGATGGTCTCGAAGCCCTTTCCGTACACTCCGGTGACTGATGCCACAGAAAGGAATGCATCGGGATCGATGGTCTTTACATACTTGAGAAGTATGTTGAGATCGGACTTTCTCGTAAGCACCATCAGCACCTCGGTATCCTGCTTGGAATACCAGCCCTTGCCGTTCAGGACGGTCACGCCGCGATGCAGGTCATGCGTGATGGCATCAGCAATCTCTGCATATTTCCTGCTGAGTATGAAAAGCTGCACTGACTGCTTGGAGCCGGACAGATAAAGGTCCAGCACAGTGCTGGTAATGGCGGTCAGCACGAAGGCGTAGATGACAGTGGTAAGCTTTTCGGTCCAGGGCATGAGAGCACCGTCCGCTGTATAGGAAGGAACCAGGAATGAGGACAGGATGATGAACACGTCCATCCAGAGGATCATCCTTCCGGGCGACACTCCCCTGTACTTGTTCACCACGAGCGCCACGATGTCAGTGCCGCCGGTGCTACCTCCCTGTGAGATGCACAGGCCGATGCCCACACCTGAGAACACGCCGCCCATGATGGTGCTCATCAGCTTGCCGTTGTCGATTGCCAGGGCTTGGATGATGTCCTTCGGGATTATGCTCTGGAAGGCGGTGAGGCCCACTGACGCAATCAGGATTGCGAACACCGTCTTGCCTCCGAAGCCCTTTCCCAATGTGCGGAGAGCGATGATGAGGAGTATCAGGTTGATGGCGAAGTAGGTGTAGCCGACCTTGATAAGACCGCCGGTCGCATACTGGACGATCGAACCGATACCGGTCACGCCACCACCGATCAGGTTGTTGGGAATCAGGAACACGTCCCATCCAATGACATACATCAGGATGCCGACAGTGACGAGCGCATACTCCTTGACGGACGTAAAAATCTTCTTGATGTCAATGTTCATTTCCGTTAAGATTCTTTTGCCGACTTCTTGGTAGGAATTCCTGTCTTTATCTCCTCGAAGCCCTCACCATAGACATTGTTGGTCGATGAGACTGACATGAATGCCTTGGGATCGATGGACTTGATGACCTTGGTGATTTCAGGAAGTTCGTTTCTGCTGACAAGGAGCAGGAGCACGTTCTTCTCATTCTTGGTATACCATCCCTGAGCCCTCAGCACGGTCGCGCCACGGTCCATCACGTTGATGATGTGGTCAGCGATTGCGGCGTACTGCTCGGAGAATACCAGCAGCTGGTATGAAGATTTCTTACCGCCCACTACAATGTCGATGAGCAGGGAGAATGTCACGAGCTCCTCAAGACCGTAGCACATGTCGGAGAAGTTCTTCTCAGGAAGGAAGAGAAGCATCGAGCAGACGATGACATCGGATATGAGGAATACAGTGCTCAGCGAAACCGGCCAGTACTTGTTCACCATCACGGCGATGATGTCAGTGCCACCGGTGCTGCCTCCGAAACGTATGGTCAGACCGATGCCGACGGCCTCGAAGAGTCCTGCAATGATAGGTATGAGCACCCTTTCCTGGACATAGAAGAATTCACCAGGGATGCAGTGCAGGAAAGTCAACTTAGACAGCACAGCCATAGCCAATGAGGACATGGCGATGCAGTACAGCGTCTTGAAGCCGAATCCTATGCCCATAGCCAGCATCGCAATGATTATCAAGGCGGCATTTATCACGAAATAAGTGTACTGCGCCGGTATGAAGCCACCTGTCGCGAACTGGATGATGGTACAGAGACCCATCATTCCTCCGGCAGACATGCCGTTGGGAATCATGAAGCATTCCCAGCATATGCCGAAGATGAAGCATGCCAGCGTAAGGACGAGATAGTCCTTGAGCAGGCGGGAGATCTTGCCTGATTCCATTATTTCACGACGATGTTGATGATTCTTCCGGGCACCACGATGACCTTGGCTATGCTCTTGTCGCCCACGTACTTGGGCGTGAGCTCGTGAGCACGTACGGCTGCCTCGACCTCTGCGGGAGAGGCTGCCTTGGGCATGTCGACAGTGAAGCGCATCTTTCCGTTGAACTGAACGGGATATGTCACATTGTCCTCAGCGGCGAGTGCGGGGATGAACTTGGGGAATTCAGCGTATGTCACGGTCTCGGCATGTCCAAGCTTCTCCCAGAGTTCCTCTGCGATGTGAGGAGCGAAGGGGCTCAGCAGGACTACCATAGGCTCGAGTATCTCGCGCTTGTGGCAGTTCAGCGAGCTCAGCTCACCTACTGCTATCATGAATGCCGAGATGGTGGTGTTGTATGAGAAGTTCTCGATGTCAGCCTGCTCCTTGCCGATGAGCTTATGGAGTTCCTTGAGTTCTGCGGGAGTTGCGGGAGCATCCTCCACGAGCCACTGATCCCTGTCGTAGAACAGACGCCAGAACTTCTTGAGGAAGCGGTTCACACCGTCGATTCCCTTGGTATCCCAGGGCTTGCTCTGCTCGACGGGGCCGAGGAACATCTCGTACAGGCGGAGGGTGTCGGCGCCGAAGGTGTCACAGATGAGGTCGGGATTGACCACGTTGTACATGCTCTTGCTCATCTTCTCGATGGCCCAGCCGCACACGTACTCGCCGTTCTCGAGGATGAACTCGGCATCGGCATATTCCGGTCTCCACTGACGGAAGGCTTCCATGTCGAGCTTGTCGTTATGCACGATGTTCACGTCCACATGAATCTCTGTGGTCTCGTACTGGCCCATCAGGCCGAGTGACACGAAGGTGTTGGTGCCGACCACGCGGTATACGAAGTTGGAGCGGCCCTGGATCATTCCCTGGTTCACGAGCTTGCGGAAAGGCTCGTCCTCGCATACATAGCCGAGGTCGTAGAGGAACTTGTCCCAGAAGCGGGAGTAGATGAGGTGACCGGTAGCATGCTCAGTACCACCTACATAGAGGTCGACTGCGCGCCAGTATTCATCAGCCTCGCGGGAAACGAGTGCGTCGCCGTTGTGAGGGTCCATGTACCTGAGGTAGTATGCACTAGAACCTGCGAAACCGGGCATTGTGCTGGTCTCGAGAGGATAGCCCTTGTATGTCCAGTCCTTGGCACGGGCAAGAGGAGCCTCGCCTGTGGGTTTGTATGAATCAATCTGAGGGAGCACGAGCGGCAGGTCAGCCTCGTCGACGGGGCATGCGATGCCGTCCTTGTAGTAGATGGGGAAAGGCTCACCCCAGTAGCGCTGGCGGCTGAAGATGGCGTCGCGCAGACGGTAGTTGGTCTTGCGGCGGCCTATGCCCTTCTCCTCCACGTAGTCCTTCGCGGCCTCGATGGCATCCTTCACGTCCATGCCGTTCAGGAAGCCGGAGTTGCACATCTTGCCTTCCTTGGCATCGAAGGAGCTCTCAGAAACGTCGCAGCCCTCGATGATGGGTATGATAGGAAGGTCGAACTTGCGGGCAAAAGCGTAGTCGCGGCTGTCGTGGGCGGGCACTGCCATGATGGCACCGGTGCCATAGCCAGCAAGCACGTATTCGCTGACCCAGATGGGAATCTGCTCGCCTGTGAGAGGATTGATTCCGTATGCTCCGGTGAACACGCCGGTGACGCTCTTTGTCTGAGCGATTCTCTCACGCTCGGTCTTCTTCTTTATCTCCTTGCGGTATGCCTCCACGGCCTCGCGGCAGCTTTCTGCCGTAAGTTCGTCAACGAGCTCGCTCTCAGGAGCAAGCACCATGAAGGTGACTCCGAATATGGTGTCGACGCGGGTGGTGAAGATGGTCACAGTCTTGTGACGGCCATCGCAGACGGTGTCGAACTCGACCTCGGTGCCCTGTGACTTGCCTATCCAGTTGCGCTGCATCTCCTTGAGCGAGTCGGTCCAGTCGAGGCTGTCGAGAGAATCGAGCAAGCGGCCTGCATACGCGCTCACGCGGAGCTGCCACTGCTTCATCTTCTTCTGCTCTACGGGGAAGCCGCCGCGTACGCTGAGACCGTCCTTGACCTCGTCATTTGCGAGCACGGTACCAAGGCCCTCGCACCAGTTGACACTTGTCTCTCCCTGATATGCAATACGATAGTTCATGAGAAGGTCAGACTGCTCCTTCTCTGTGAGGCCATCCCACTTTCCTTCTGCCTTGAACTTTTCGATAAGCTCGCTGATGGGGCGTGCCTTGTCCTGCTCGGGATCATACCAGCTGTTGAACATCTGCAGGAATGCCCACTGGGTCCACTTGTAGTAGTCAGTGTCGCAGGTGCGGAACTCACGGTCCCAGTCAAATGAGAAGCCTATCCTGTCAAGCTGGCTGCGGTAGCGGGCCACATTGTCGTGAGTGGTCTTCTCGGGATGCTGGCCGGTCTGGATGGCATACTGCTCGGCGGGAAGGCCGAATGCATCATATCCCATGGGGTGGAGCACATTGAAGCCCTTGAGCCTCTTGTAGCGTGCAAAGATGTCGGATGCTATATATCCAAGGGGATGACCGACATGGAGGCCTGCTCCCGAAGGATAAGGGAACATGTCAAGCACATAATACTTGGGCTTTGAAGAGTCTGTCTCTGCCTTGAATGTCTTGTTGGCTGCCCAGTAAGCCTGCCATTTGCTTTCAATACTTCTGAAATCGTAATCCATATCTCGTTCTATTTTTTCTTCTCAAGTCTGAACTCTACGTAAACGCTCATCTCCGTGTCCACCTTCTCTCCTCTCACGCGGCCCGGCTTCCAGTCGGGTGAAGCCTCGATGACCTTGACGGCCTCGGCATCAAGCATGGGATCGGCGCCCTTGAGCACCTGGACGTTCTTGACCTTGCCTTTCTTGTCGATGATGAAATCGACGAGCACACGGCCCTGGATGCCCTTCTTGACGGCCTCCTGCGGGTATTTCATATACACATAGACCCACTTCTTCATGAACACTGAAGGGTCGTTCGAGCCCAGGAAGGTGGGCTTGGTGTCACATTCGTAATAAGGAACCACATCGCGGTCGAACACGTGCCTGCGGTGAGTCTGCTCGGTAGGCTTGAACTCCGGCTTGGCACCGTTGGCGAGCGCGATGCTGAAGTTGTACAGGTACTCCAGTTCGCGGTCCATGTCGGAATACTCGAGGATGCTCGCGGTATCCCTGTCAGTATTGTATTCCGGGTACATGCCCGTGGTGAACATGACTGCCGGGATCTCCTTGTCGTAGAAGATGCGATGGTCGGAATTCACGGGTTCCTTCGTGACTATCTGCGGCTGAACGGGCTGCAATGTCCCCTGCATGGTCGTCAGCAGAGTGTTCAGGTCGGCGTTGGATGCGGTGTAGGCATAGAATCCGTTGGAGCCAGTACCCAGCATCTCAAGATTGACCATGGCATCGACCGACTGCGCTCCAGAGAAGGACCTGTTCAGGAAATACCATGCGCCGGCGCCGGACTGGAGGCTGGAGCCGAACGCAGCCAGAATGACGCTGCGCTTGAGCAGCACGCTGTTGGTATTGAGCATCCTGGCCAGTTCCAGCAGGATGGCGAGGCCTGAGCCGTTGCCGTTCGCGCCATAGAATATCTTTTCCTTCTTCTGGCCGTCAAGGTTGACCTCGACGGAGCCAAGGTTGTCTAGCCTGGCCGATATGACGATGTAACGGTCCTTGAGGTCCTTGTCATATCCTGGAATGAAGGCGAGCACGTTGCGGGAAGTGAGGGTGTCGCCCTTCTCCTGCCTCATGCCGAAGATATCGCCGTCTTCACCGGAGAATACCTCAAGACCATACTCCTTGAACTTCTCGGTCATATACCTGGCGGCCTCCCTCTCTCCTTCCGAGCCGGCTGCGCGGCCGTCGAGAGATGACGCAGAAAGAAACTGCACATGCTCGTACATGCGCTCCTCGTTTTCACTCATGTCCAGGCCGATGGGCCTTCCGGAGATGAACTGTGCATTTGCAGACCATGCGGCAGATATGCACAAAACCAAAGCAAGAATCTTTTTCATAACCCCTATTCCTTGTCCAATATCCATGCCTCCTTGGGGCAGAAAGGCTGAAGTCTAAGCATTTTCAGAGGTTCATACATCGACACCAGGTCGTCTGAGGGGCAGAGGCCCACCGCAGTGATGCCGTTCCTGTATGGTATCAGCTCGGATCCGAATCCTGCTGCTTCGGCTTTCTTCTGAAGTCTCTGGGCGTTGTCGGCATTGCCGAAGGCGCCTATGATCACATAGTACCTGTGGGCCAGCTTGGCCTTTGCGGCAGGACTGACCTGATTTGTAGTCTTGATAGGAGTACCGCAGTGGAGCATCGAATCGAGTACGGCCAGAGAATCGGCCACCCGCTGCTCTGCAAGCCTGATAGAGTCTTCTCTTGCCTGCCTGGCATTCTCGGCTGCGGCAATCAGTTCCTTCTTGGCGGCTATGTCTTCGGAAGTGGGCCTGCCGGCCATTTTACGGAACATGTCACAACCCGTCGTCATTACGACGACGAGGGCAATCGCTCCAACTACAAGAACTTTCTTCATAACCTACAAATTTAAGCAAAAGTTTTATATTTGCAGTCGAATGAAAAAGGCATTCTTCTGCATATATGCAATTCTGGCGGGCTTCTGCCTATACGCGCAGAGTCCCAGGATGTACGAGGTTCCCTTCCCGAAACCTCTCAATACAGTCCCTGACACCGTGACGGTGCGCATAATCGGGGATGTGATGATGCATGGCAAGCAGCTCCCCTACGACTACAGCACTTTCCTGGAACTGGTCAGCGAGCCTCTCCGCGAAGCCGACATCGCAATAGGCAACATGGAGTTCTCCCTGGGCGGCGAACCCTACAGCGGATACCCCGCTTTCTCCTGCCCTGATTCCTACCCATGGACTATCGCTGAGCAGTGCGGATTCGACGTCTTCCTGCTGGCAAACAACCATATTCTCGATCGTGGAAATACCGGACTGTCAAGGACTTTCAGAGTCTACGACAGCATTGCCGATTCGCTCGGCGTGCTGACCACGGGAGCATCCAGAAACGAAGAGGAAAACGAGACCAGCTACCCCCTGACCCTGCTCCGGAAAGGCATCAGGATCTCGTTCATAAACTTCACCTACGGCACCAACATGGGATGCTCATCAGAAGCCTGGCCAAAGATCAACAGGATGAAGGAGGAAGACATCGCCTCAGCATTCAGAAGGGCTGAGGAAAGGGAGTCCGACTTCATCGTTGCACTCCCCCACTGGGGCACGGAATACCAGCTGAAGCACAGCCAGACACAGGAGAAATGGGCCAGGGAACTCGTAGACCTTGGAGCAGACGTGATCGTCGGCGCCCACCCTCACGTGGTTCAGGACACGACACATATCTCCGGCGTCCCGGTGATCTATTCGATGGGAAATGCTGTCTCGAACATGAGCGCCACCAATACAAGGCTGGAACTCATGGTGACCCTGCGTTTCACACATGACACAGTAACAGGAGAGAAGACCATGCTGGAGCCCGAGCTCCAGTTCATGTGGTGCACCCTCCCCGGAATGCTCAGGGACACATACAGCACCATACTTCTAAAAGATTGGACCACCCGCGGAAGCGAATGGTCCAACTATGGTGATTTCGAGAGCATGCTGCAGACCTACCGCAGGGTCAAGTCTGCAACAGGAATCGAAGACTGATTACTTTGCAGAAGCCTCTGCGTACTTCTCGTACTTGGCAGCCCAGTCGTCGCCTGAAGTGCGGAAGCGGAAGCATACGTTCTTGAGGTACTCGGCAATACCCTGCTTCTGGCTGTCTTCTGTTACAAGCTCAAATGCCTTCTCGAAAGGCTCAACGCAACCCTTGAGAGTTGCCTCGAATTCCTCGACAAGCTGATTGTACTTGTTGTCGTCCATCTCGTTTGAAGCAGCCTCCTGGATATCGACAGCCTTGTTGTAAAGAAGGATACCCTTTCCGATGTAACCGTGAGCGAAGTTGGGATTTACAGCGATGGTCTCGTCGTATGCCTTTGATGCAGCCTCGAAGTCGCCGAGCTTCTCGTGGATCTGGCCCTCTACATAGTAAAGAGATGCATTCTCAGGCTCGTTCTTCTTGGCATTTGCGATGAGTTCGAAGAGACGGTCGGTGTTGTCGCCGGCAGTCATGTAGCTGTTGATGAGGCCGATGAGGATGCTCTGGCTCTCAGGGAACTTGGTGAATGCATTCTCGAGGATGCTTCTGCTCTCAGCTGAATTGCCAAGCTTCTCCTCAGCGTCAGCGA
This sequence comes from Bacteroidales bacterium, assembly GCA_024401745.1. Lineage (GTDB taxonomy): Bacteria > Bacteroidota > Bacteroidia > Bacteroidales > UBA932 > Cryptobacteroides. Next base: position 53,695 of record JAKSKK010000008.1, on the reverse strand, counting down.
GCTTTGAGTAAGCATCGCCGTTCTCACCCTCATAACCCTTTGCGATGCACTCCTTGAAGCTGTCTCTTGCCTCCTGAAGCTTTCCGGCAGCGAATGCGGTGAAGCCTGCGTTGTAGAGAGCGTCAAGGTCTACATTTGTGCCTGGGATGGCTGTAGATGCCTTGTAAGCCTGCTCGAAGTACTTTGAAGCGTTCTCGAGCTTGCCGAATGAATACTCATTGTAGGCAGCGTTGTTGAGCTTCTCGACGATGCCGTTGATGCCTGCGACGATATCCTTGGTCTTCTGACCCTTCACGTCAACCTCAGCAGCCTTCTTGTAAGCGATGAGAGCCTGACCGAGAGCGTCCTCGACAACGGGCTTTGTGACCTCGATGATGGAGAGCTGTCCAGCCTCGTTGAAATAATAGTTCATGGTGTCATAAACCTTCTTTACCATAGGTGCACCGTTGACGGTGACCTGCTCCTCAGCTGAAGGCTTGGTTGAGCCCATGACAAGTGCGAGATCCTGCTCAGTAGCGCCGATCCAGCCGTTTCCCATAGGAGAGTTGTAAGCCTCGATGAGAGAATCACCGAGCTTGAGCCAAGTTGCAACCTTGGTGGCCTTCTTGGCATCAGCAGAAGCCTTCTGTGCAGCCTCGACTGCAGAACGTACTGCAGTTGCACTCTTTACCTGTGCATTTGCGTTGGCAGCCGAAATAATTGATGCGGCGATTGCCAGTACTACGAAAATCTTTTTCATTCTGATTATGGTTAGTTAAAAATTATTCTGTTGTCTCTGCGGGAACTTCCTCGACCTCCTCCTCAGCCTTGGCTACGGGGCAGACGGCTGCGATCGAATCTCCTTCACGGATGTTGATCAGTTTGACTCCCTGGGTTGCTCTGCCGGCCACCCTGATGTCTGAAACAGCCTCGCGTATCGTAAGCCCTGACTTGGTGATGATCATAAGGTCATTCTCCTCAGTCACATTCTTTATTGCAACAAGTGGACCAGTTTTATCTGTGATGGCAATTGTCTTCACACCCTTGGCTCCTCTTGCGGTGAGTCGGTACTCCTCGGGATCGGAGCGCTTGCCATAGCCGTTCTCGCTGACTACCAGGATGGTATGAGCTGCGGCATCCTCAGCCTTGGGCTGGTATGTGACAGCTCCGACAACCTCGTCGTCGTCCTCGATATCGATGGCGCGCACACCTGAAGAATTGCGTCCGAGCGAGCGGAGAGCCTCCTCGTTGAAGCGGCAGCAGCGTCCGTTCCTTGCAGCGACCATGATGTCGAAGGTGCCATCGGTGAGAAGGGCGTCAAGGAGTTCGTCTCCCTCGCGGATGTTGATTGCGATGATGCCCTTGTTCATGCTGCGTGAGTTCACGTAGTCGGCAAGGTCGGTCTTCTTGACCACGCCCTTCTTTGTGAAGAGAGTGACGTAGCGCTGGGCCGTAACGTCGGCATTCTTCGGAAGAGGAATGTTGAGATATGTACGGATCTTGTCGTCAGCACCTATCGAGAGAAGGTTCTGGACAGCGCGGCCCTTAGAAGTACGTGTACCTTCGGGCAGCTCGTAAACCTTCTTGCAGTATCTTACGCCCTGGTCGGTGAATAAGAGCATGACGGAGTGCATGTTGGCCACATAGATGTGCTCTATGAAGTCCTCTTCCCTGGTGGCGCTGGCCTTCTTGCCCACGCCGCCGCGTGCCTGGGTGCGAAACTCTGCAAGCGGGGTGCGCTTGATGTATCCGAGGTGGGATATGGTGATGACGACGTCTTCGTCGGCATAGAAGTCTTCGGGGTTGAACTCCTCGGCGCTGAGGGTGATCTCGGTGCGACGGGGATCGCCGTACTTGGCCTTCATCTGGGAGGTCTCTTCCTTCACGACCTTGAGCTGCTCCTCCTCGCTTCCGAGGATCTCGCGGCAGCGGGCGATGAACTTCTCGAGTTCGTCATACTCTGCCTGGAGCTTCTCCTTCTCGAGTCCGGTGAGCTGGCGGAGACGCATCTCGACGATTGCAGCGGCCTGGATGTCGGTGAAGCCGAACTTGGCGACAAGCTGCTCGCGGGCCTCGTCGACGCTCTTGGAAGCGCGGATGGTGGCGATGACTTCGTCGATGATGTCGATGGCCTTGAGGAGTCCTTCGAGGATGTGGGCACGCTTGAGAGCCTTGTCAAGCTCGAACTTGGTGCGACGCACCACGACCTCGTGACGGAACTCCACGAAGTTCTGGATGAGTTCCTTCAGCGACAGTGTGCGGGGACGGCCGTTGACAAGCGCCACGTTGTTGATGGCGAAGCTGCTCTGCAGCGCGGTGTACTTGAAGAGAGTATTGAGGACAACGCTGGCGTTGGCGTCCTTCTTGACCTGGAACTCGATGCGTATGCCCTCACGGTTGGTGAGCTCGCGTATCTCGGAAATGCCCTCGATCTTCTTGTCGCGGATCATCTCGCTGATGCGTCCGAGCATCTCTGCCTTGTTGACCATGTAGGGAACCTCGGTGACCACGATGGTCTCGCGGCCGTTCTCAGCCTCCTCGATCTCGGTCTTGGCGCGTACCACGACCTTGCCGCGGCCGGTGTTGTAGGCGTCGATTATTCCCTGACGGCCCATGATGATGCCGCCTGTAGGGAAATCGGGACCCTGGATGTACTCCATCAGTTCCTCGGTGGTGATGTCAGGGTTGTCGATGTATGCATTGATGGCGTCGCAGCACTCCCCGAGGTTGTGGGGAGCCATGTTGGTGGCCATTCCGACGGCGATACCGGCAGAACCGTTGAGAAGCAGCAGAGGGAGCTTGGTGGGCAGAACCGTGGGCTCCTCAAGGGAGTCGTCGAAGTTCAGGGTCATGTCGACCGTGTTCTTCTCTATGTCGGCAAGCACGTCCTCGGCCATCTTTGCGAGCTTGGCCTCGGTGTATCGCATGGCTGCGACGGGGTCACCGTCCATGCTACCGAAGTTACCCTGGCCCCATACAAGAGGATAGCGCTGGTTCCAGTTCTGTGCCAGACGGGCCATTGCATCATATACGCTGGAGTCGCCATGAGGGTGGAACTTACCGAGAACCTCACCGACGATACGGGCTGATTTCTTCGTCTGACCGCCGTATGAAAGGCCGAGACCGTCCATTCCGAAAAGGACGCGGCGCTGCACAGGCTTCAGACCGTCTCTCACATCAGGCAGGGCACGTGACACGATGACCGACATCGAGTAGTCGATGTAAGCGGAACGCATCTCCTGGTCGATCTCCACAGGCTCGATATAACCGTGCTGGACCGCCTGAATTTCTTCTGTTTTATTAATCTCCTGATCCATAAAAACCAACTAGTTTTCTCTATCTTATATAAACACGCAAATATAACTAAAATATCTGATAATTCCTTATATTTGCCTAGCTATTTATTATGGAAATCACCGTTTCTCCAGACCTCGAGGCAATCATTGCCAAAGCCCGCGACGAAGCCATGCGCACGGGGCACTACGGCCTCACCGTGGACCACCTCGTGCTGGGTGCACTGAGGCACTCCGACAACAAGTTCTGCCGCACGCTCAAGTCATTGGGCATCAGTATGGAAGAGCTCAAGAAATACATTGATTTCCAGGTATCCAGGCCCACTTCCGTACCCTATAACGAAGGCAGCAGGATAGGCTTCGCCCACAGCGCCGTGAGCGCCCTCAACCTGAGCATCTACGAAGCGCTCAAGGAAGGCTCGTCGCAGCCCGGGCCGGAGCATCTGCTGATAGCCGCCTCACGCTGCGGGAAGAACGCCTTCAGGGACTTCCTCGACAGCCACGGGATATGCACCGCCACGCTCACCGACGCCGTGGCCGGGAAGATCGAAAAACCCCGCAAGGCCCCCATGCCCAAGGCGGAGGACATAGCTGACGCCCTGGAAGCAGAGCTCCGCAGGGTAATGGCATCAGGAACTTTCAAGAGCGGTATTACAAGCTAGATCTTGCGGAACGCCAGACAGGCGTTGTGTCCGCCGAATCCGAACGAATCGGAAAGGCCGAGGTTGATGTCAGCCTTGACGGCCTTGTTCGGCGTGTAGTCGAGGTCGCACTCGGGATCGGGATTGTCCAGATTGATGGTGGGAGGAATTATACCCTCCTGGAGTGCCAGCACCGTGGCGATGGCCTCGACGGCGCCCGTAGCGCCCAGCATGTGGCCGTGCATGCTCTTGGTGCTGCTGATGTGCGCCTTGTACGCATCGTCACCCAGGGCGAGCTTGTAGGCCATAGTCTCGGCCACGTCGTTCATCTTCGTGCCGGTGCCGTGGGCGTTGATGTACATCCTGTCCTTTGCAGGGTCGTATGCAGCCTCGGCAAGGGCCTGGCGTATGCATTCGGCCTGGGTCGTGCCATCAGGCCTGGGAGCCGTGGCATGATAGGCATCGCAGGTGGCGCCATAGCCGACTATCTCGGCATAGATGTGAGCTCCTCTGGCGACTGCGTGCTCGTATTCCTCTACGATGAGGGCGGCCGCACCGTCGGCCATCACGAAGCCACCACGGTCGGCATTGAAGGGCAGGCAGGCATGCTTGGGGTCCGGTTCCCTGGAGAGGGCACGGGCGTTTGCAAAGCCGGAAAGTCCCATGGGGATGGCATCCTTCTCGGTGCCGCCGGCAATGAATGCGTCGGCATATCCGTGCTTGATGGAGCGGTAGGCCTCACCTATGGCATGGGAGGACGTTGCGCAGGCCGCCTGTATGTTCAGGCAGGAGCCCATGGCGCCGAACTTTATGGCCACGTTGCCGGAAGCCATGTTGGCTATCATGGTGGGGATGAAGAGCGGAGAGACCCACTTGCCGCTGCGGTCCTCGAAGAGGTGTTCCACCTCACGGACTATTGTGTCGAAGCCGCCCACGCCGGAGCCCATATACACGCCGAAGCGGTACGGATCGATGTTGGCGTCGGGGCCGATTGCGTTGATGCCGCTGTCTCCCACTGCCTGCCACGCGGCGGCCATGGCATAGATGGAGAACGGATCCTGCTTGCGGATGAACGGCCTGTCCATGCCGTACTCCTCAGGATTGAAGTTGCGCACCTTGCCGCCTATCTTGACAGGGAAGCCGTCGGTCGGGAACTCGTCTATCACCTCGATGCCGCAGACTCCGGCAACAAGGTTCTCCCAGAAAGTACGGACGTCGTTCCCTATGCAGGAAACAACACCAAGACCTGTTATGACGACTCTCCTTTCCATAAGCTCACTCAGTAGATTTACAAAGGTAGCAAATTATTCTTATATTTGTAAATCACAAGTCCCGCAGAGAAGATGTTCAGGCTGACAGACATCATTCCGCGCTACCTGCTCGGAAAGCATCAGTTGACCGCAAGCGTTGTGTTTGCGGCCCTGTTCTCCCTGATCTTCATCCTGGTCAGCATACCGTTCACTCAGAATGCATGGTTCCAGCTGGCAGGCAACGAGGCCTTCGGATACACGGTGGCATTCTTCGTGATCGCGGTCATCGTGGTGGTCATAAGCAAGAGAGCCCTGTACTTCCGCAGCGCCAACGACATGACCTACCTCGAGTACATGCTCTGGTGCTTCGGCGAGGTCTGCGTCATAGCACTGCTCTACACGGCCTTCACCATAGAAGGCGAGTCCTTCGGGATCATCGAGACCGACAACATAAAGTTCGTGCCGCTGCTCGCCCAGTCGATCATCATCACGCTGGTGTGCCTCGGCATCCCCTACATCATCTCGGGCCTGTATTTCGCCCTGGAGGACAAGAACAACACAATACGCCTGATGAACTACAGCAACGTCGTCAGCGACGAGCAGGTGCCCCTGCACAAGGAAAAGCGCATCAACCTGACCGACAACAACGGCGCCATCAAGTTCAGCATCAACTCCGACAACCTCTATTTCCTCGAGTCCGACGACAACTACATCCAGGTGTGGTACATCAACACCGACGGCGAGATGAAGCAGTACATGCTGCGCTGCAAGCTGAAGACAATCGAGGAGAGCTTCACTGACAGCGACCTGGTGCGCTGCCACAGGAAATACGTCGTCAACATCGACAAGGTCGCAACGCTCCGCTTCGAAGGAGGCGGATACTTCATCGACCTCGACAGAAAGGGGCTCGACCCCATACCGGTTTCGAAATCATACGAGGAGACAGTGCTCTCCCGATTCAATTCAAGATAGACATGTGGCAAAGAATTCAAACGATCTACCTGGCACTGGCGACAGGCCTGCTGGCTGCAATGTTCTTCTGCAACAAGGCAGATGACGTCAGCTTCATATCCTACTATCCGTACCTCATCCTGATGATAATAGTCGTGCTGCTGAACCTGCTTGCGCTCACGAGCTACAAGCACAGGATATTCCAGATGCGCACGGCCATACTCAGCGCCATAATCACCGTGGCCCTGCAGGCATGGATAGCAGTGGACTTCCTTGCAACCCACAGCGAGCGCATCTTCCACGTGGCCGCCATCTTCCCCATAGTGGCAGTCATACTCGACATACTTGCGGCACGCGCCATATTCTCCGACGAGCTCATGGTCCGCAGCGCAGGCCGGCTCAGAGGCCCCAAGAAGAAAAGATAACCCACAGAACAGAATAACATGAGAATACCCGAATCAGAACTGATAATCAATTCAGACGGATCAGTGTTCCATCTGCACATCCGTCCGGAGCAGCTGGCACAGAACGTCATACTTGTAGGCGACCCCGGAAGAGTGGCAATGATACGCGGCCTGTACTCCGAAGTGGAGTGCGAAGGTGCGTCACGCGAATTCGTATGGGCCACCGGACTCTACAACGGCAAGCGCATCACCGCCCTTTCCACCGGAATCGGCTGCGACAACATCGACATAGTCATGACGGAGCTCGACGCTTTGGCCAACATCGACTTCGAGACAAGGGAAGTCAAGCCGGAGCACACGACCCTGAACATCCTGCGTCTCGGCACCTGCGGCGCAATCCAGCCCGAGATTCCCCTGGGCGCATTCATCCTTTCGCACATCTCCATCGGCTGCGACGGCCTGCTCAACTGGTACGACAACCGCGACTCCATAGCCCTGCTCGATTTCGAGGAGGCGTTCAAGGAGCACGTGCACTGGGACAGGCATCTGCCCGACCCGTACTTTGTACGCGCCAGCGACTACATGATCGAGAAGTTCAAAGACTGCACCGTGAAGGGCATGACAGTGGCCGCAAGCGGATTCTACGGCCCCCAGGGACGCGTCGTACGCCAGGGCCTTGCAATGCCGGACATGCTCGAGGACTTCGAGAGCTTCGAGTTCGGCGGATTCAAGATCACAAACTTCGAGATGGAGAGTTCAGCCCTTGCCGGAATGTCCGCAAAGCTCGGGCACAACGCCGTCACACTCTGCTGCGCCATAGCCCATCGCTACCACAAGGGAGCGAATACGGACTACAAGCCCAGAGTGTTCGAGATGGTCAAGCTCGCGCTCGACAAGATGGCTGAATAAGGACTATTCTCCCGCTTCCTTCAGACGCTCCGCATTCTCTGCGATCTGCAGCTGGTCAATGCACTCCTGAATTGCTCCGTCCATGAAGACGGGGAGGTTGTACATGCTCCAGTTGATGCGGTGGTCGGTAACACGGCCCTGCGGGTAGTTGTATGTGCGGATCTTGGCTGAGCGGTCGCCCGTGCTGACCATGGTCTTGCGCTTGGAAGCGATCTCGTCAAGATATTTCTGATGCTCGAGGTTGTACAGACGGGTACGGAGTTCCTCGAACGCACGGTCCTTGTTCTTGAGCTGGGAACGCTCCTCCTGGCACTGGACTACCAGACCTGAGGGGATATGGGTGAGGCGGACGGCAGAATAGGTGGTGTTGACACCCTGGCCGCCGGGGCCTGATGAGCAGAAGAGGTCGAGACGGATATCGTCCCACTTGAGGTCGACGTCGAACTCGCCCGCCTCGGGGAACACTGCCACCGATGCGGCTGAAGTCTGGATTCGGCCCTGGGTCTCGGTCTGGGGCACACGCTGCACACGGTGCACGCCTGACTCGTATTTCATTATGCCATAGACACCGTCAGTGCTGGAGCTGAGCTTGAACACTATCTGCTTGTATCCGCCGGAAGTACCGGGAGCCTGGTCGGTGACCTCGAGCTTCCAGCCGCGTGCCTCGGCATAGTGCTGGTACATGCGGAAAAGGTCTCCTGCGAAGATTGCCGCCTCGTCGCCACCGGCGCCGCCACGGATCTCGACCATGGCGTTCTTGCCGTCGTCAGGATCGGCAGGGATGAGCAGGAGCTTGATGTTCTGCTCCATGTCGGGAATCCTGGGCTCGATGTCGTTTATCTCCTCGCGGGCCATCTCGCGCAGCTCCTCGTCCTTCTCGTTCACAAGGATGTCCTTTGCGGAAGCGAGGTCGTCCATCATCTTCTTGTATTCCTGTCCGGCCTTGATGATGGGCTCAAGCTCCTTGTAGTCCTTGTTCAGCTGAACGAACTTCTTCATGTCGGACATCACGTCCGGGCTTGCAAGCTGGTCCTGCAGGCTCTGGAACTTGCCCTGCAGCGAGAGTACCTTCTCGAGTAATGTGCTGGTGTCTGCCATATATTTTCTTAATCTATTTTCTTGATGTAACAGCGGCGCCTCATGTAAGGCTCACGCTCGTAGTCATTCCAGATGTTCACGGCCGTGTTCGACTCGATCTGGGGGTTTGATATTCCTCTTCTGGCCCCGACCTTCAGGGCCTTGTCGGCTATGTCCCTGTAATATACCGCGCTGATGCCCTTGCCCTGCCATTCGGGGGCGGCGCCGTTCAGCATGAGGTCGCACACCTCATAGTCATGCTTCGCCCTGAGGATATGGAACCATCCGAAGGGGAAGAGCCTGCCCTTCGCCTTCTGAAGCGCCTTGGAGATGCTGGGGAATGCGATTCCGAATGCGGCCACGTTGCCGTTCTCGTCGAGAACGATGCTGCTGGTCTTGTCTGAGATGAAAGGCATGACCTCCTTGATCTCCTCCTCTATCTCCTCGTCGGTGAAGGGGATGAAGTTGTGGACCCTGCCGTAGAAGCTTCTGTTATACACGTCGAAGAACTCGCGCACCTTCGCGTGGTCCTTCTTGAGGGCGTCGATGTCGGCGAACTGGAGCTTGTAGCGCTGCTGGACGAGCTCGGAAACCCTTCTTGCCTTGGCGGGAACGCCATGGTTGGCAACCATCTCGTACTGCAGCCAGTCGCACTCCTTCTCAAAGCCGTACTGCTCCACGAGCCTGTTGTAGTATGCGAAGTTGTATATGCAGTTGAAGGGAGGAATGTTCTCGAAGCCTTCGACGAGCATACCCTGCTTGCCGAGAGTATTGTAGTACAGCGGGCCGTGGATCTCGGTCATTCCCTGCTCCTTGGCCCAGGCCTCTGCGGCACCGAAGAGAAGCTTTGCGACCTCGTAGTCGTCGATGACGTCGAACCAGCCGAAGCGCACTCTGCGGACCTTGTACAGCTCGTTGTATCTGGGGTTGATGGCAGCGCAGATGCGTCCTACGACCTTCCCGTCCCCGTCCAGGGCAAGCCAGAGCCTGCTCTTGCAGTACGAGAGCGTGGACACCTTCGTCAGTGACTTCACCTGGTCGGAATGAAGCGCCGGCACATACTGGGGACAGTTCCTGTACAATTCATCAGGGAATTTGATGAATCGCATGAGGTCCTTCCTGCCATTGACTTCCAGTAGAGTATACATAGCCTGCAAATTTAGCAATTTTCCGTGAGCCCTGCAATGCGACTTATCACAGCCTGTGCACAAACGCAGCCGAACACTGCCGGCATGTACGAGATTGTGCCGACCTGCGACTTCTTGTTACGGGATTCCTCGATGACCATCGACTCCTTTCTGGGCAGTTCGCCGGAGAATACGGCAAGGAAGCCTTTGTATATGCCAAGCTTGTGAAGGCGCTTGCGCACCATGAAAGCGAGCGGATCCTGGTAGGTCTTCGAGATGTCGGCGATGCGCACCATGGTGGCGTCGGCCTTGGCGCCGCTGCCCATCGAGCTCACGAGCGGTATCGCATTCCTGAGGCAGTACTGGATCAGGGCGATCTTGGGGCTCAGCGTGTCGATCGCGTCCACCACGAAGTCGAGCGGGCCGGCAGAGCCCATGACCTCGGCCATGTTCTCCTCCGACACGTACTGTGGCACAACGGCTATGTCCAGCGCGGGATTGATGTCAAGCAGGCGCTGCCTGAGCACCTCGACCTTGGGCTGGCCTACCGTGGAATTCAGGGCCAGGAGCTGGCGGTTGAGGTTGCTCTCGCCCACCTCGTCGTTGTCGATTATGAGGATGTGGCCCATGCCGGCACGCACGAGCATCTCGGCAGCATAGCCGCCCACGCCGCCGACGCCGACTACCGCAACGCGGGAGGAAGCGAGGCGGTCGAGGCCTTCGTCGCCAAGAAGAAGCCGGGTGCGGTCAGTCCAGTGTGTCATAGCCCTTTGGCTTTGCCCTCGTCCCAGATGGCATCCATCTGCGCGAGCGTGAGGTCGGTAAGCTTTATGCCTTTCTTGAGGGTGTTCTCCTCGAGGTATGTGAATCTGCGGCGGAACTTGCTGCAGGTGCCGCTGAGGGCCGCCTCAGGGTCGATCCCGTACAGGCGGGTGGCGTTGATTACGGCGAACATGAGGTCTCCGAACTCCTCCTGCATGTGGGCCATGTCCTTCTCGCCGCATGCCTCCCTGGCTTCGCCCAGCTCTTCCTCGACCTTGTCCCACACATCCTCGGGCTTCTCCCAGTCGAAGCCGCAGCCGCGGGCCTTCTCCTGCATGCTGAGAGCCTTGAGCACAGCAGGCATCGCGTCGGGGATCCCGCTCATGACGGTCTTGTTGCCGTCCTTTTCCTTTGCCTTGACAAGTTCCCATGTATCAGCGATTTCCTTTGCGCTGGGAGCCTCCCCTTCCGGTACGAGGCTGCCGTCCGGGCGGAACACATGAGGATGGCGGAATACCATCTTGCCGCATATCTTTCCTATGCAGTCGGCAATGTCGAAGGAGCCTTTCTCCTCACCTATCTTCGCATAGAACACCATGTGGTAGAGGAGGTCGCCTATCTCCTTGCATACATCCTTTTCGTCTCCCTTGAGGACGGCATCGGCCAGTTCGTACACTTCCTCCTCGGTCATGGGGCGCAGGCTCTCGAAAGTCTGCTCGGCATTCCAGGGGCAGCGCTCGCGAAGCGCGTCCATTATATCCAGAAGGCGGCCGAAGGCCTCCATCTTTTCCTGCTTTGTGTGCATTGATTATATTTTGTAAATTTGCACCACAAAAATAATAAATTTGTGATGAAACCTATCAAATTCGTTTCGGCTGACGAAGCTGTAAGCCATATTCCCTCACACGTCCACATACACCTCAGCAGCGTGGCAAGCGTTCCCCACTGCCTGATACAGGCACTCTGCCGCAGAGCTGACGCCTCAGACGTGACCGACCTGCATTTCCATCACTTCCATACAGAGGGTCCCGCTCCCTACAGCGACCCCGCATACGAAGGCAAGTTCTTCGACCAGGGCTTCTTCGTGGGTCCCAACGTCAGGGCCAATGTCAATGCTGGCTATGCCGACTATCTGCCCGTGCACCTGGGCGAGAGCGCAAAACTCTACCGTGAAGGCCATATCAAACTCGGCGCCGCTCTCGTCAACATCTCACTTCCCGACGAGAACGGCATGGTATCCCTCGGAACATCCGTCGACTGCTCCATCGCAGCCATCGAATCAGCAGAGATCGTCATAGGCGTCGTAAATCCCAACGTGCCGTTCGCATACGGCAACCTCGTGAGCATCGAGGCGTTCGACTATCTCGTCGAGGACGACACTCCCCTCGTGACAGCGAACTTCGCAGAGCCCACCCCTACCGAGATGATCATAGGTAAGAACTGTGCCGCCCTTGTCGAGGACGGCGACTGCATCCAGATGGGCATAGGCGCGCTCCCCAACGCCCTCGCAGGAGAACTCGGCGGCCACAAGAACCTCGGCCTGCACACCGAAATGTTCGCCGACGGGCTGCTAAAGCTCATAAAGGCCGGAGTCATCAACGGCGCATGCAAGAAGATAGACACCGGAAAGGTAGTGGCTTCGTTCCTTCTCGGTTCGAACGAGGTCTACTCGTTCATCGACCATAATCCCAATGTCCTCATGAAGGACATCGCTTACTCCAACAACCCCGCGATCATCGCACAGAACCCCCACATGAAGGCCATCAACTCGGCTACCGAGGTTGACTTCACAGGTCAGGTGAGCGCCGACTCCATAGGCACCCGCATCTTCAGCGGCACCGGCGGACAGCTCGAGTTCGTGCGCGGCGCAACAATGTCTGAGGGCGGCAAGAGCATCATCGCATTCGCTTCCCGCACGCTCAAGGGCAAGAACAAGATCGTCAGCAGCCTCAACACCGGCGCCGGCATCGTGACTCCCCGCTCCGACGCCCATTGGTTCGTCACCGAATACGGTTCAGTGAACCTCTACGGCAAGAGCCTCCAGGAAAGGGCCAAGCTCATGATCTCGATCGCCCACCCCGACGACAGGGAGATGCTGGACCGCGAGGCCTTCGAGCGCTTCGGACCGCATTACCATAATTTCAGCATATAGTTGAAAGTTTCAAATAAAGAAAAGCGCCCCGTAAGAGGCGCTTTTCTCATATTTCAGCAGACCGCTGTTACTTGGCGTCACGTACGCAGCGTACCTGATAGCCTGAAAGAACATTGGTATATGCGGTACTGAACTTTCCGTGAATAGTTGAAGTGAAGGTCGACATGATGCCATAGAACTGGTAGTTCGTTATGGCGCCAGTAGTATTGTCCTTCTTGCACTGGTATCCGGTAGAAAGAGCGATATAGTTCATCGAGCACTCACCCACATAGTCAGTAAGATCACCGGCTTTTGCTGCATCGATCTTACTGGTGGTATATGAACCGTTGCCAGTGAGGCTTGTCTTGTTTCTGATACCTGACAGCACATAATCGAATCCGGCTGCGTTGGCATTTGCTACGGTTGCATACTTGAGAGTGCTGTCATAGAACAGAGCTGAGTCCGCTGCTGCAATCAGAGATTCAGCTTCTGACTTTGTAGGAACGTGCCATCCCTTAGGACAGATGCCCTGAGCGCCCTCGAAGGTGTTGTAGTTGGTCTCATTGATTTCTTCAGTATCGAAGATAGTATAGTAATCGTACAGATACCCATACTTCTCATTCTTTGCTGAAGCTGCGCCGCCATCTTCTACTGCAGGAACGCTATACCAGATGTGGTCGTCTGCAGTTCCGTCTGAAGAGACAGTCTTTCCGGCAGGGACGAACCTGAGAGGCTGAGTCATCCAGATATGTCCATTGCTGAATTCCTTGACAGTGTAGTTCACATTGTCATACTCGATGTAGCCCTTGTCAAGATACTCATGGAATGAGACCCCGGTGGTACCGCCGTCATCAGTTCCGCCGCCAATGATATCGAGGTCACCGCCATCCGTCCATTGCTCGATCTCGCCGGAGAGTGAAACCTTGACGTTATCGGGAGTAACCTCAGCATTTATCTTGTAGGTGTAGCTCTGCTGGAGGATTGACTCGGGGATGTTGGATACAAGCACGTTGCCGGCCTTGACCTTGATGATAAGCGCAAGCGTGGAGGTCTGGGGAACCACGATGGCCCTGTAATTCTTGTTTGCTGTCAAGCACTCGGCGACGATGTCAGAAGCCTCAGCCTCAGCAGCAGTGACGGTGATGTCATCACCCTTGACTGCAATCTCTGCGGTGGGAACGAGGTTTCTGATGATCACGCTCTCGATCTCTGCATCAGCAGTGTTGGCGATATTGACCACGATCTGGCTCAGATAGTGCTTGAACACCATGGCAACGGCCTCGCGCTGGGGAAGGACTCCGGTCTTGGATGCAGCCATGAAGTCAGAGGCACCTGCGCCCTTGCTCTGGTCGGCCGCTACAGTGAATGATGTAGGGAATCCGGCTGCCTGATAGGGATAGAATGCCTTGAGGGAGCATGCGTCTCCACCTTCAGCATACCACTTGGTGTCGCCTGAAAATGCCTTTGCGGCCTCGTCGTAAGTAAGGCATGCATTGCTTGCATGCTCGGTTGCATCAGCCTTCACGATGGTGAGGCCGATCTGGTCGCCCTGCTCGAAGTTAGTGGAAGTAGCACGGGTGATTACAGGTTCGATCTTTACAAGACCGGGCTCGACGGGAGTGTCGGGGCCTACCTGCTTGCATCCAACGGCTGCGATGGCAGCCATGGTGACGATGAACAATACTTTCTTCATATCAAAAGTGATTTAAAAATTATAACCGAACTTAAGTGTGGCGCCTCCCCTGAAGGAGTCGAAATCAGTGGCTGCAAGGCCTGAGACCTGCAGATAGAGGCCCTTCGCAAAATTGAACCTTACGTGAGGCAGGAACGTGAGGGCGGGGTTGCAAATGTAGTCCAGATGCGCCTGATTCCAGTCGCTGAGCCGGTATGGCTCGGTAGCCACGCCGGAGCCCGAATCCACGCTGCGGCTCTCTTCCATGCAGCTGGCCTTGGTGAAGAGGACACCGGTGCCAATGTCCCACCTGCCGGCATGTCCCAGGACATCTGCGAATGCGGTAATGTCGGAGATGTGCTGAGCATAGACGAAAGGATACATGGGCGAGCTCTGTGTGCCGCGCCAGCCGAAGCTCAGACTCTCCCTGAACTCGAGTTTGCTGCCATAGAAGTCATATTCCTGCCTGATGGAGCGGTTGATGCGCTGTGAAAGCAGGTTGGAGCCATGCTCCACCGGATTCGTGATACCGCCCACGGTTACGTTCTCGATGACGGTCTCGCTGTTGTTCTGACGGTAGTCGTCCCATCTGAGGCGGAGGAAATGCCTTGAGTCGAAGGAGTATCCGACGGTAAAGGCGGCATCGCTGCCGGGGAAGCGGTACCAGATATACTGCTTCTCGCCTGCGAGGCCCTTGCGGTGGCGCCACTTTGCCTCAGCGAAGAATCCCTTCCAGGAAAGCTGGGCGGCCACTCCGTGGATATTCTCGGTCAGAGGCAGGCCTATGCTGATGCCGGATGTGGAAAGATGCACTCCGCTTCCATCCCAGATCTCGTACGATCCATACATCATGCCCTTGTCGAGGAAGGCGAAGAGGGATTCCTTGCCCGTGCCTATCTGCTCGGCGTCGACATTCTCGGAGTTTCTGGAGAAGATGTAGTTCAGGCCTATGGCCAGGTCGCCGTCATGGTACTGGATGCCCGGAGCCAGCTCGAAGTCGAGCCTGTAGTTGGTATGGCGGAGGTCCTTGCGCTTCGAGTAGTTGGCGGACTCGAAGTCGATCTTTCCGCCCACGCGCCAGTTCGGCGCCACGTCGACGCTGATTCCACCGCTGAAGGTGTAGGTCTGCAGCGTCTTGCTGCCGGGAGTGAACTCGAGCACGTCAATGGGATAGAATCCCGGATTGATGAACATCGATCCGCACATTTCCTGGCCCTGGGTCTGTTCGAATCCGAACGAACCCGACATCGAGAACTTCTTCAGGTGCTGCACTGAAGCCGCCTTGGCTCCGGCAGTCCAGCCCTTGGAGTATTCATGAGTGTCATGGTAATCGCCTGACTTGAACCCGCCATAGATCTCAGCATAAGAGATGCTCCTTGTATCCTGGCGCATGCCGTTTGCATTGGAACCGTCGTTCCAGAGATTGCTGCGCACGGCTTTCTCGAAAGGCTGCGCAGAGGCTGCAAGCGTGAAGAACAGCATTGCAGCGAAGAGTGTGAGTTTCCTATTCATGCAATGACTGTTTTTCAGTTTCATAAAAATCCTCGCTGCTGTTGTTCGTGTCCACGAGGACCTCGAATCCAGAGCTCTGGCTCAGTTCCTCGTCCACCTTGCGCATGAGCGTATGGCCGAGGTAAGTTTCAGACAGTGCCACATAGCCTGCGTCGAGCGACGGGCTGAGGCGCTTCGTATTCGTGGCGGACGCACCGTTGAACACCTCAACTGCATCCACCGCCCAGTCGACGGGAATGGCAGTGACGGGGTTGTGGGTGTCGCCGGGGGTCTGGACTATCGATCCTTCCTTCTGCACGAACTCCTGCATAGTCATTCCCTTGGCCCTGAAGACCACCGCTGCCGGAGAGTTCATCGAGAATGTATAGGCGTTAGCCTGGCCAGTCTTTATGACCACGTCAAGGATATGGTCGGCGGCAATGTTATTGCCTGGAGCGGGATGGTAGGAAGTATTGGTGAAATACGTGGAGTTGTAACAGACGAAGTAGCCCTCCTTGTTCAGGTTCACGCTCAGAGGATACTGGGCGCTGTGGTCGATGGCGCCACGAAGGCATATCACTGCGTCCTCACCGCTCTGCAGAGGGAAGCTGCTGCCGCTGCCGGGGAACTGCCATACCGCCTGTGCGATGGGAAGGTAGTCGGGGTACACGGTCTCGCCGGTTGCGGGATCCTTGCTTATCCAGGGATTGGATCCCGTGGCATTGTACGGGTGCAGGGTACCGAAGCAGAGTCCGTCGAGATACTGGACGTCGACGTCGTTGTTGTGGAGGATCACGTACTGGTCGGACTGATATGTGCCTTCCTCAGGGAGCTTCTTGCAGCCTCCGCAGTAGATTTCCTTGATGACTATCGTACCGGCCTTGGAATGCTTGAGCGAGATCTGAAGGCGCATGTCTGACTTGAGCTGCACGCGGTCGGCGGCACCGTTGAAGATGTCGGATCCGTTTCGGTCGCTCACGTTCACACGGTACAGACCGGTAGGAACGCTGAACTGCGCCACGCCTGAAGCATCGGTGGCCGATGTGTATGCATTTCCGAGATTGATGTCCTCGATCTTGACTGTCACGCCCTCCCTCGAGAGGAATCCATCGGGATATGCAGCCTCGACAGTGAAGCTGCACAGGGTATCCTCGTATGGATTGTCTTCGAACCCGCGGCATGAAACCAACGCGAGCAGGGGCAATATGATGTAGACTATCTTTTTCATAACTTGATTCTGCACGTCAGTCCGTAATAGAAGTTGGGGGTGAAAATGGCAGCTACTCCTGTCGCCTTGGAAACGACGTAGGGGCGTGCGTTGGTGAAGTTGTTCGCAAAGAACGACAGGCTTACATGCTTGCCGATTTCCTTTGTGATGGAAAGGTTGGCCGACGCGTATGCGCCATATCCGTCCTGAAGGAACATGTAGTCGTTGCCGGGATACAGGATCAGGTTGGTGAATTCCGGATTAACGGCATCGGCATCGGTAAATTCGTGACGGACGCCGTCCTCGGTCAGGTAGGCTATGGGGAGCAGGCGGTCAGTGGCACCGGCGGGAATGTTGATGGACCTTGTGAGAAGGCTCATCTCAAGCCTGCAGGTTATGATGAGGCGGGCTTCCGGGATATGGGTGATGGCCGTGAGGTTGGCGTCAAGCTTATGAGTGTCCTTGCCGCAGGCCAGACGGTTGGTGCCGCCGCCGTTGGCGTAGATTCCCACATACTGGTATGAGCGGTTGGCAATGCTCGTGTGCGACCAGCCGTTGTTGTAGAAGAATGACTCTGCACGGTCCTCATAGCCGGTATAGGTATAGGCGGCATCCAGGCGCAATGAGGTGCGGATGGGCTTTATTTCCGGGAACTCCATGGTGAGCTCGGCACCGGCACGGGTCATGGGAGCGGCATTCTCCTGACGGGTCGTCTTCACGAAGGTGACGTCGGTGACCTTGGTGGTCATGGGAGTCCATACCACCTCGGAACCGTCACGCAGGTAAACGTCGCCGGTCTGGTTGTCGACGGTTATCTGAGGATTGTCAGGCATCACGTATCCGGGAGCGAGGGCGCTTATACTATATGTGAACGGCTCATAGAGTGAAACCATCCTGTACGGGTTCTTGGTCACATTCCAGAAGCCTACAAGGCTCATCTTGAACTCGCCTGCGTTCACGTCGATACCGAGCTCGGAATTGACGCTGCGCTGCCATTTCATGTCAGGGTTGTACTCGATGGAGAACGGCTGGGTGTAGTAGACGTAAGATGCGGAATCGCCGTGCGAGAAGCCGAAGGTCTGGATGTCACGGTACTCGGGCTTCGGGTAGAGGATATAGAACGAAGGCAGCTTCTCCGACACACCCCAGCCGCCACGCACGGTGACGTGCTTGCCGAGGTCCCACTTCGCATTGAATCGGGGCGACAGGGAGTGGACGTCGGTATAGCGGGATCCGCGCACATAGACGTTGTCGAGGCGCAGACCGGCCGTCAGCTGAAGCCCGAAGGGGAAGGTCACATCCTCCTCGGCATAGCCTGAGAGGTTGTGCATGAAGGGATAGTCGGAATACGGGCGGGGACGGTAGCCGTTGGCGGCAAGTGCAGGGTCCTCGTAGTATTCACCCTGGCCCACGTTGCCGTTGGCCTTCCACTGCACACCGGCCTTGAAGTTGTTCTTGACCTCGCCCCAGCGTCTGGTCCAGTCATATTTCAGGGACGCTGCGTAGTCGAGCTCGCGGGAGTCGACTATCTGGTCGGAGAAATATGTGAGCGGCAGACGCTCGGCAAGATAATATCCTGCCAGCTCGGAATGCACCGAGGGCTGTGAGGAAGCATACGAATTATACTTGTGGACGTGCGAGAGATTGTCGTTGTAGTTGACTGACGCGTCGAACTTGAGGCTGGTGATCCAGGGCTTGTTGACCTGCCACTTCAGCGAAGTGTTGGCGCGGAGCACATTGTCGTGCACCTTGGTATATTCGCCGCTGAAGGCGTCGGGGTCGTCCTCGGAGTTCATTCCGCCAAGGTTGCCCGACACGCCAGCCTCGAAACGGAGGACCTCGGCGAATGTGTTGGAATACTTGAGAGTAAGCCCGCGGCGGGTGTAGGACTCGTAGGGGGAGCTGAGCTTCTTGGTGGCATTTGCCCACTCGGCGCTGAGGTTCAGCACTCCCCTTTCCTTACTGAGGGAAACGCCCTTGGAAACCGAAGCCTGATATGTACGGGGATTGACCGAGAACACCACGTTGAGCGGAGTGCGTCCGGTCTTGGTGTGCACCTTGACCATGCCGGCGCCAAGGTCGCCGTATTCCACTGAAGGCACACCTGAAAGCACCTCCACTGACTCGATGTTGTCGACCGCGATGCTTCGGGTGTCGACACCGGCCATCTCGCCGAATCCGGCGTTGTTGCCCACACGCACGCCATCGACCTCGACAGCGGTGCTGAATGCGGCATTGCCCATCGTCGACCCGCCGTCGCGTATGGAGAATGCTTTTGACTCCGTCAGGTCAGGATTCACGGTCTTGCCGCCTGGCAGGAGGGCGGTCATATCGGTCATGTTGCTGAGCTGCAGATGGTTGAGCGCATCCCTGCCAATATTGTGGGAGGTTCCTGTTCCATCCTTCGGACGCTGCGCCGTGACGGTGACGCCGTCAAGGGCAAGGGAGCTTTCGTTGAGGGTGATGACGAGATCTTCGACATCGTCCTTGACGTCAAGCGTCATCTCCACGTCGACATATCCCAGAAGGCTGACCTTGAGCACGTACTTGCCCTGCTGGACATTGGGGATGGAGAAGGCTCCGTTCTCGTCGGTCACGGCCCAGAGCGATTCCAGATTGGCCACTGCGCCCATCAGAGGCTGGGACGTTGCGGCATCGATAACCTTGCCGCCCACGGTCCAGCTGCTCACGGCAGGCCTGGCCAGAAGGTTCAGGCTGAAGCCGAGCGCAAGCGCAAGCCAGACTAATATTTTGACAAATTTTCTCACAATTACAAAAATAATAAAAATATCCTTGGCAAAAAATGCCCATTATGGCTAAATTTGTGGGACAAACCGCATGAAAATGAAAAAAATCTTATTCGCCATCGCCACAATCCTCGTATCCGTAAACTCATCTGCCGATGAAGGAATGTGGATGGTCAACTCCATCAGCCGCGCCCTGGTGCAGAACATGCAGAACGAAGGCTGCAAGCTTGAAGCAAACGACATCTACGACGTCAGCAAGGTCGCACTCAGCGACGCCATAGTATCGCTCGACTTCGGCTGCACAGGCAGCATGATCTCCGAGAAGGGCCTCCTCATCACCAACCATCACTGCGCATACGCCGACGTCCACGCGCTCAGCACGCCCGAGCACAACTACCTCGAGGACGGTTTCAGCGCCGACTTCATGGACCAGGAAGTCTACATCCCCGGCAAGTCAGCCTACTTCCTGCAGAAGGTGATCGACGTGACCGAGGAGGTGAACAAGGTCATCGAAGAGGAGAAGGCCGCAGGCAAGCCTGCCGGAATGCGCCGCATAAGCTACCTGATGGAGAAGAAGTACAATACCCAGACCGGGCTCGAGGCATCGCTTAGCTCGATGTGGGCCGGCGAGAAGTACTACATGGCTCTTTACAAGGTATATACCGACATCCGCCTCGTGGCAGCTCCTCCCGTAAGCATCGCAGCATTCGGCGGCGACGTCGACAACTGGGAATGGCCCCAGCACAAGTGCGACTTCGCCCTGTACCGCATCTATGCCGCGCCCGACGGATCACCCGCTCCCCACTCCGACGCCAACGTCCCCTGGCACCCCGAGAAGGTGCTCACCATCAGCACCAAGGGCTACCAGCCCGGCTCGTTTGCGATGATCATGGGCTATCCCGGAAGGACTGACAGATATTCAAGCTCCGCCAAGGTGAACTACAACCAGAACCTATACTACCCTATCCTTACCGAGGTCCGCGGCGAGCAGATGAAGATAATGATGAAGTGGATGAACGCTGACCCCGCAGTCCGCCTCAAGTATGCCGACCGCTACTTCTCGCTGAGCAACGTGCAGGAATGCCAGGAGGGCGAGATGCAGTGCTGCAGGCGCTTCAAGGCCATCAAGGCCAAGAAGACAGAGGAGCGCAGGTACCTCAAAGGCCGCGACAACAAGCAGCTGATCAACACTCTCGGCTGCAAGTACAAGGCTGCTGCCAACGCACAGCGCAACTCCGTATGGTTCCGCGAGACCCTCGTCAGGGGAACACGCCTCAGCATACTCGCATCAAGACTCAAGAACAACGCAAAGGGTCTGGACCTTGAGAAGGAGTACGCAGACCTTGACATGCGCCTGGAACGCGAGCTCTTCGACTACAACGTCAAGTGCTTCTACGAGCACGTCGACTCCACATGCTGGGGGAAATACCAGAGAGACGTACGCGAGCAGTTCAGGAAAGGCGACGCCATCGACTATGACGCCCTCTGCGCCTTCCTCTGGACCGACGACTACATGACCAAGGACAGCAACATCTACAGATTCCTGAACGACATCTCCGTGCGTGACTTCAACACGGCGCTCGACCTGGCGCAGGGCACTCCCGACATATCTACCGTGGGCAAGGATTACACACGCGCAATGTACGAGGCGAAGGAAGCCGCCGGTGTGCTGCAGTACCCCGACGCCAACTCCACCATGCGCCTCACCTACGGTACCGTGAGCACCTTCAGGCGCGACGGCGTGGAAGTCCCCTGGCAGACCTTGTCACCGGAGATTCTCGCGAAGGAGATTCCCGGCGACTATGACTTCACGCTCAAGGACGGCTGGCGCAGCATGCTGAAGGAAAGCGGGGCCATCCCGGTCAACTTCCTGACTGACAACGACATAACCGGAGGCAATTCAGGCTCGCCCGTGCTGAACGCCGACGGCGAGATAATAGGCCTCGCCTTCGACGGCAACAAGGAGTCCCTCGCCAGCAACGTCTACTGGACCGACGGCTGGTGCAAGACGGTGGCCGTCGACATACGCTTTGTCCTGTGGACGATGCAGAACTGGCTGAAGATGGAGAATGTACTTAAGGAAATCACGCTGAACTAGCGTGATTTCTTTTTTACAGGAAGAGGCTTCCGATTCTGAATATCAGGAAGGCCACGACCCAGGCCAGCAGAAGCGAATTGACTACGGAGAATACGGCCCAGCGCCGGCCGGTCTCACGCCTGAGCGTATTGATGGTGGCTATGCAAGGGAAATAGAGCAGCACGAAGGCCATGAATGCCAGTGCCGTCACAGGAGTCATGCCTCCGTCGGCACGCATTGCCTCGGCGAGGGAGGCGTCATCGCCTGTATGGTAGAGTATGCC
This sequence comes from Bacteroidales bacterium, assembly GCA_024401745.1. Classification (GTDB taxonomy): domain Bacteria; phylum Bacteroidota; class Bacteroidia; order Bacteroidales; family UBA932; genus Cryptobacteroides. Next base: position 31,694 of record JAKSKK010000008.1, on the reverse strand, counting down.
CATGGTGCTCACGATCGCCTCCTTTGCAGGCAGGCCGGTGAGCAGGCACACGTTCATCTTCCAGTCGAATCCGAGAGGAGCCGTGGCAGGTTCCACGAACTTGCCGACTGCAGCAAGGTACGACTGCTCCTTGTCAACACCCCCGTTCGTGCGGTCAACAGGGAAATACTCCAGAGCCCAGATGATCACCGAGGCCGCAAGGATCACCGTCGTGATCTTCTGAAGGTAGTCGGCCACCCTCTCCCAGATATGCCGGCCGGTATTCCTGAGCGTAGGCCTGCGGTAAGGAGGAAGCTCGCACACATAGTCGTCGTCGCCCTTGCGGAACCACCTGGTATGCTTCATCACGTATGCAAAGAGTATCGACAGCGCTATGCCCAGAAGGTATATGCCTATCATCACGAGAGCCTTTCCCTTGGCAAAGAACGCCCCCACGAAGAGCAGATATACCGGCAGCCTGGCAGAGCAGCTCATGAATGGTATCATGAGCATGGTGAGCACCCTGTCGCGGCGGTCCTCTATGCCCTTTGCCATCATTATGGCAGGCACGTTGCAGCCGAAGCCCAGCAGCATCGGGATGAAGGAATTGCCGTGAAGGCCTATGCGATGCATCAGCTTGTCCATCAGGAAGGCCGCGCGGGCCATGTAGCCGCTGTCTTCGAGAAGGGACAGGAAGAGGAACATCAGCGCTATGTTCGGCAGGAAGGCAAGCACTGCGCCCACACCCTCCACTATTCCGTCGACCAGGAGGCTTGACAGCCAGCCGGCAGGCAGGGATGCGGAAAGGGCGGCGGCAAGGGCAGCCACTCCCGACTCGATCCAGCGCTGAGGATATGCACCGAGCGCGAAGGTGAGCGCGAACACGCCGAGCAGCACGAGCAGCAGGATGGGCAGGCCAAGCCAGCGGCTGGTAAGCACGGAATCGATCTTCTGCGATATGCTGTGGTCAGAATTGTCGGAACTGTGGTGCAGGGTCTCCTGCAGCGCGCCGGTGACGAAGCCCATGCGGGCCTTCCGGACTATGTCGAACACGGGCTCGCCGTATGCCTTGGCCAGCGAACTGGCCTCCTTGGCGGCGCAGGCCTTGATTTCCTCAGAGTTCGAAGCCGTCTCCACCGCAGGATACACATACGTCGGATCCTCGAGCAGGCGGACGGCCAGGTAACGGTCGTGCCACGCCTGAACCAGGCTGCCGGTCCTGTTGACGAGCTCGGTGATGCGTGAGATGGAGCGTTCGATGTCAGGGCCGTAGGGCACGTGCACATGCCTGTGCTCCTGGGCCTCGTAAGCATCCACGAGGGCGCTCAGGAGGTAGGACAACGTTTCTTCGGAACTGTCTTCGAGGGGTATGACGTCTAGTCCCACGAGAGAGCCAAGTTTCTTATAGTCAAGCGAGTGCCCTGTTGCGAGCAGTTTGTCATACGAACCCAGGGCGACTATCGCCCTGGCATCCATGTCTATGATTCGTGAAGTGAGCTTGAGGCTGTGCTCAAGGTTCATGGAATCAGCGACATGAAGCACCACGTCAGGGCGGCTTTCAAGAATTCTCCGGCCAAGATGATGGTCCTCGCCGGAGAAGTTCAGAAGTCTTATGCAATATCCACGATGCTGGAATGTGCGGACAGGGGCATCGGTGAAGTCGATCAGGGCCGGGTCGAGGCCATAGCCGACCACGTTCACCACAATGCCCTTGCCTGTCTGCTGCTTCAGGGCCGCAAACGGACAGCTTTCACAGTTCAGCCCGCAGATCATAGCTTACGAGAGCTGGCTGATGAGATACTGGCACTTGGCCTCGTTGCCAAGGGTCTTGGTGACGTTGCATGACAGCTTCACGCAGTCATGCCATGCACGCTTCTCGGTGATTCGGCCACGGGTAAGCTTTATGACTATGTTCATGGGATCAACGTCGGTGACGTCGCAGGTGAGGAAGGTTCCCACGCCGTACGAATCCTGAACACGGCCGTTCACGTACTTGTGTATCTCGATGGCCTTGTCGATGTTGAGACCGTTGCTGTAGCAGACCTGCTTGGTGGCAGGGTCGATGCCCAGTTCCTGATACTTGGCAATGATCTTCTCGGTCTGTTCGAACTCGTCGCCGCTGTCGACGCGCAGACCCTTGTACATCATGGCCATGCGCTTGCTGAGGTTGCTGAAGAACACCTTGTCGCCGAAGCAGTCGTAGAGGAAGATACCGTTGTCGCCGTCGTATACGTCGCTGAACTTCTTCATCACGTTGAAGTTGCACTCGAACACGCCGCTGACGTTCTCCTCGAAGCTTATGAGCTGGTGTGACATGGTGCCGAGGGGCACGAGGTTGTACTTCATGGCCAGCCATACGTTGGACGTACCGGTGAACTTGCCGGGCCAGTCGGTACGGGACTCCCAGACCTCCTTCATGACACGGATCACCATGTCCTGATGGTCGAAGCTCATACGCCTTCGGGTGCCCATGTCGCCAAGGACAAGGCCTGAGCCGAAGATCTTCTCCATCTTCTCGCGTGAGCGCTGTTCCTCGAGGGCAGGATTGTACTTTGCAAGGTCGCCACGAAGCTCGTGCATTATCTCTGATATAGACGAGAGCAGAGGCATCTCCCACATGATGGTGCTGAACCACTTGCCCTTGACCTTGATGTCGAGATAGCCCTCCTCATCCTGCGAGATGGTGACTTCCTTAGGGTTGAAGCGATATCCCTTGAGGAAGGTGAAGTACCACAGAGGAAGGAAGATGCACTTGTTTCTCATGTATTCCACCTCCTCGTCAGTGATGACCACGTCCTTCATGTGGTCAACCTGCTCCTGAAGCAGTGCTGCAAAGCCTGCAGGGTACTTCTGGTGGTTCCTGTCGAAGAAGGAATACTCGACCTCGGCACGCGGATAGGTCTCCAGGATATAGTACTGGCAGGTGAAGGTGTAGAGGTCGTTATCTGTGAAATGGTTGACTATGGGTCTCATCTTGTCTTGATATTGTTTTCCTCGATGAAGCGGCGCAGGGTGCTGCCGTCGTCAATGCTTGCAATGAGTTCAGGAAGAAGGACCACCTTCTCCGGCCATATCTTCATGAGAATGGCGGCGGTCTCCTTGACGCAGTAGTCGCCTGCTATGCCGCAGACCTCTATGGTGTCGGAGTTCTCGAACACAGCGTATTCAGGGTCATCCTCGGTCATGAACTCGAAAGCTCCGTACTGCTCCCTGCCGGGATCGGTGCCCTTGAAGTGCAGCAGAGCGCCGTCAGCGAGCATGAGGGCGAAATCGTCGGCAAGGCCGGCTCCCTGGGTGAAAGCCACGCAATGGGGCGGCCAGGGGCCATCCTGAGCGGCGAACGAACAGTGGTCGCCGGGGTGCCAGTCAAGAGTGAAGACTACGGCATCATAGTCGGCGGCGGCCGCTACTATCTTTGCAGGGAGAGTCTCCCCTCCCTTGACATACAGACTGCCCTCGGGGCTGAAGAAGTCCCTCTGGACGTCAGTGACAACCAATGTTCTCATATTGCGATGCTATTTCTTGGATACGATTCCGAGTTTCTCGAGAAGAGCCTGGGGCTGAGGATCATGTCCGCGGAAGTTGCGGTAGAGCTCGGCCTCGTCCTGGGTGCTTCCCTTGCTGAGGATGTTCTCACGGAATGAGCCTGAGACCTCACGGTTGAAGATTCCTTTCTCCTTGAAGAGAGAGAATGCGTCGGCCTCGAGTACCTCTGCCCACTTGTATGAGTAGTAGCCGGCAGAGTATCCTCCTGTGAAGATATGGTTGAATGCGGTTGAGATGCAGCACTCGGGAACTGAATAGATGACGCAGCTGTTCTCGAGAGCAGCCTTCTCGAACTCGATGGTGCCCTGCTCAGGAAGAGCGGTGAGGGTATGCCATGCCATGTCGAGGATGCCGAACTGGAGCTGGCGCACCTGTGAGTAGGCGGCAAGGTAGTTCTTTGACTCCACGATCTTGTCGATGAGCTCGGCAGGGATGGTCTCGCCGGTCTGGTAGTGCTTTGCGAAAGTGTTCAGATACTCGGGCTCGTATCCCCAGTTCTCCATGATCTGTGAAGGAAGCTCCACGAAGTCACGGGCAACGCTGGTGCCGGTCTGAGAGCCGTAGCGGCCCTCGGCGAGCATGCCGTGGATGGCATGGCCGAACTCGTGCAGGAAGGTAGTGAGCTCGTAGTGGGTAAGCAGTGAAGGCTCGGTGGCAGTAGGCTTCGTGAAGTTGGTCACGATGCTGATGAACGGGCGGTACTCGGTGCCGTCGACTATGCTCTGGCCACGGAACTCGGTCATCCACGCGCCACCGCGCTTGCTGGCGCGAGGGAAGAAGTCGGCATAGAAGAGGGCCATGTGGCGGCCGGTCTCGTCGGTAACGTCATAGACCTTGACCTCCTTGTTGTAGCCGGGGATGTCGCTGCGCTCGATGAAGTTCAGGCCATAGAGCTTGTTAGCAAGGTCGAACACTGCGGGAATGCAGTTCTCGAGCTGGAAGTAGGGCTTGAGGAGCTCGTCGTTGATGGAGTATTTGGCATCCTTGTACTTCTCTGACCAGTAGCTGAAGTCCCAGGGACGGAGCTCGCTGTCGTCGAAGCCGTTCTCCTTGGCATACTCATATATAGCCTCGACCTCGGCCTTTGCTGCAGGGATCGAAGGCTCCAGAAGCTCTGCGAGGAAGTTGTTCACGGTCTCGGTGTTCTTTGCCATGCGGTCCTCGAGTGCATAGTCGGCGTAGGTCTTGTATCCGAGGATGTTGGCGCTCTGGATGCGCAGGTCCACAATCTTCCTGGCGTTCTCGAGGTTGTCGAACTCACCGCCCACGGCCTTGCTGTTGTATGCCATGTAAAGCTGCTTGCGGAGCTCGCGGTTGGTGCTGTACTGCATGAATGCGGAGTAGCTGGGATAAGAGAGGTCATAGACCCAGCCCTCTACGCCTTTCTCAGCAGCGGAGGCCTTGCCCTGCTCCCTGACGAAATCAGGAAGGCCCTCGAGCTGAGCCTCGTCGGTGATGTTGAGAGTGTATGCGTTGGTGGCTGCAAGCACGTTGTTTCCGAAGGTGAGCTGTACCAGGGAGAGTTCCTCCTCGATCTTGCTGTACTTCTCCTTGTCCTCGGGGCTGAGGTTTGCACCGTTCTTCGCGAAGGACTTGAAACTGTCCTCGAGAAGCTTTGCCTGGTCGGGCTCGAGATTCAGTTCGGCACGCTTCTCATAGACGGCCTTGACCTTCTGGAAGAGGGGCTCGTTGAGGGAGACGTACATCGAGAACTCGGTCATCATGGGAGATATGGTCTCGGCAATCTTCTGGAGCTCGTCGTTGGTGTCGGCCTCAAGGATGTTGTAGAAGATGCTTGCAACATTATTGAGGGTGCGGCCTGACTCCTCGAGAGCCACTATGGTGTTCTCGAAGGTGGGCTCGTCCTGATTGGCGACGATGGCGTCGATCTCGGCCTTGGCCTCCTTGATTCCCTGCTCGAATGCAGGAAGATAGTGCTTGTTTTCAATCTTGTCGAACTGAGGCGCGCCGTACGGGAGCGGAGATTCTGTCAGAAGAGGATTTTCCATTTTGCATGAAGACATGACTGCGAGCATTACGCACGCAACAACTGCTAGACGTTTCATATTCAATTATTCTTTTGATTCATAGGGAAATACGGTACCGGGCTCGTCGAACTTCAGGCGGGCGCCTTCCTGGCGGACGTCATCGGCTGCGTATGTGATGGTCCAGGGATCCTCGTTGAGGAGCTCCCAGACGCGCTCGGCCGTCATGGGAGCGGCGAAGCGGACCTGCAGGCAAGGCACGAGGTCCTTGTTGAGGCAGAGGTAGAGGCCGATGATGCCTTCCTCGCGGCTGAGATGGTTGCCGAGGTAAGGCAGAGCCCTCTTGATGATGGGCTTCTCGTAGTTCTGGTTCGCAATCTCGTATACGAACTGAGGCTGGCCCTCGTACTGCTCGAAGCGCTTGCGGACTATGGTGGTGTCGGCGCTGGAATACCTGCCGTTGAACTCGGCCGTGAACGGGTCGAACATGTTCTCGAGGTATTCTGCAATGCCAATGGTGCTCTCGCCCTTCTCCATGCGGACGAACTCGAAATCTACGGGAGTGTCCTTGGTGCCGCCGCCATGTACGGGCATCGAGAGGACCTTCTTGTTCACGATCTCGCGGAACCACTCCTCGTCGAGATTCTCGTCAGGCGACATGTACACGCGCACGATGAGCGGGCAGTCATACTGGCTCTCGACGCCGAAGACGCTCTTTCCGGTGTTCCTCATCTGGAGTCCGAGGTAGTTGAGGTCGAGCTTGTCGTACATCTTCTCGGTACGGATGGTCACGACCTTGAGCTCGCTGAGCTTCTTGGGATCGGGGCTCCATATACGGAAGTGTGAAGGAACGAATACCTCTTCCTGGATCTTCTCCTCATTGGTGACCTTGGGGTCGTAGGTGATCACGACGTTATGCGAGCGCACGTATGTCTTCACTCCGTGAACACCGCGGACGCCCTCCATGCGGGCCTTGAACGCCATGGAGCTGCCGTAGCACTTGACGGTCTTGAGAGGGCCGATCTTGACGGTCTGAAGCTCCATGCCTTCCTCGATTCCCCAGGTCTCGGAGATTGTAGGAAGCTCGAACTTGCCGCCGACTACGAGAGCAATTGCGAAAAGGGCTGCGGCTATGATTGCGGGCAGATACTTGCCGAATCCGCATTTCTGCTCATGCTTGGCACCTATGCTGAGAGCCTTTGTGGGGCAGGCTGCCACGCACTCACCGCATAGCACGCAGTCGACTGAGGTGACGTAAGGAGCCTGAGCGGCGACGTCGATTCCGTAAGGACAGTTCTTTCGGCATGACTGGCAGGTCTTTCCGCACTTGTTCTCGTCGACCTGCACGTGAAGTATCTGCATCTTGGGATTGCGATGGAACACCTCGAGGGCCCATGCGACGATGCACCACATGCCAAGCAGAGCCATCCAGCTGATCTTGATGCCAAGGACGTTCATGAGCAGCCATACTGCCACGAGAAGGAGCATCCAGGTCCAGAACTTGAGCGAGTTGGAAACGGCGCCGAGCGGGCAGACATACTTGCACCAGAAGCGGTCCATGAAGAATCCGAGTATCACGACGATGCCCACTGTGACGAGGCTCATCCAGAGGGTGATCTCGCCCTTGAAGCCTGTGGCCACTGCGTAGTAGGGATCGAGGTTCTTGCAGAAGAGTTCGCTGGCGGTGACGGTGGACGTAAGCACCCAGAAGAGCAGCACGTACTTCACGAGGCGGAGAATCTTGTCGAGCACACCGCCGTCCTTGATGGTGATGGCCTTGATTCCGAGCCCGCGGCGGGCCTTGCCCAGGAGGTCCTCAACCGATCCTACGGGGCATATATATGCACAGAAGAGCTTGCTGAACAGTACAACGGCCGCTGCCAGGGCAAGTCCCATGATGATCTGCATCGATGACATGGAGCACGGCAGAGAGCCGCGGACCAGATATGTCACGAATGCCTGCAGACCACCTACCGGACAGTAGGTCTCGGGATCTGCGGGGACCATTTTGGGGAAGATATTCTCAGCAAGTCCGCTGAGGAAGAAGATGAGTGCTGCCAGAGTCGCCCATTGAAGGGTCCATTTGGGCCAGTTGCCCTTGAATGTCGATTTTTTTGCCATAAAATGTGCCTTATTATCTTAATTTACAAATATAGCAAAAATCATAATCGCTTTTTTGTTTATTTTTGCAGCCGTAAAAAATTCACCACAAATAATGAAAACCAGAATCTTCACCTCCATCATCTGCACTGTCGTACTGCTCTCTCCATGCTTCGCACAGACGCCCGGAGAAGGCTGGACAAGGACCGAAATCGGCAAAGGACTGACATACTATTCATTCTCAGGATATGACAGCATCTCGGATGCCAACCAGATAGTCAACGTGATAGACCTCGACCTCAGCTGCAGGAAATACAAGGTTGAATTCTGCTATCAAAGGCCCGACGAGATCACCTCGAAGGTCATGAAGGAGAAGAATGCCGTTGCAATGATCAACGCCGGATATGAGCCTCAATCGATAGTGATCGAGATAGACGGACAGATGATAAGCAACATCCCTAACAACTTCATCTTCGATTCGTACGTTCCCAACTGGAAGAGCGAAGGAGCAGTTTACACTGATGGCAGGCGCAATGTCGATGTGGAATTCTCCTGCAGGGGGATGAAGGACCTTGACGAGATACGCGCCTTCTATGCTGCCGACAAGCGCAGGTACACCATTTCCTCAGCACCGATGCTCATCGACAACTTCGAGCTGGTGGGAACGACTTTCGCCGATTCAGACGTCGAGATCACGAAACTCGCATACGAGGATCCCAGACGCCACCAGGGTGTGCGCCATCCCCGCACAGCCGTTGCAAAGACAGCTGACAACCATTTCCTGATGATAGTCGTGGACGGACGCCGCAAGGGCATCAGCGAGGGCATGAGCGCAAAGGAGCTGACGCTCTTCCTTGCCCGGAACTTCGCTCCCCAGTACGCCCTCAACCTTGACGGAGGCGGCTCGACCACCATGTGCGTGGAAGGCCAGGGAGATCCCGAGACCCACGTTGTGAACTACCCCACCGACAACGGCAAGTTCAGCCATGACGGTGAACGCCACATAACGACGCACATTTACGTGAAGAGAAAATAGCAAAAAGAGAGGTCAGCGGTTTGCTGACCTCTCTTTTTATTCTGAAAATCAATTAGATGATTCCCTGCTCAAGCATTGCGGTAGCGACCTTCATGAAGCCGGCGATGTTAGCGCCCTTCACGTAGTCGATGCTGCCGTCAGGCTGAGTGCCGTACTTCACGCATGCCTCGTGGATGGAATCCATGATGAAGTGGAGCTTCTCGTCGACCTCCTTGCCGCTCCAGCTGATGTGTGAAGCGTTCTGGGTCATCTCGAGGCCTGAGGTAGCAACACCACCTGCATTCACAGCCTTGCCGGGTGCGAAGAGCACGCCGTTGTTCTGGAAGTAGTGGATTGCGCCGGGCTGGCATCCCATGTTGGAAACCTCGCAGCAGCACCATGTGCCGTTTGCCTTGAGCTCCTTTGCATCATCCTCTGAAAGCTCGTTCTGGAATGCGCAGGGAAGAGCGATGTCGCACTTCACGCTCCAGGCCTTCTTTCCGGGAGTGAAGAATGCCTGCTCGGGGAACTTGTCGGCCATGTCCTGAACCTTGTTGCGGTTTGATGCGCGCATCACGAGCATGTAGTCGATCATATCCTTGGTTATGCCTCCGGGGATCTCGCATACTCCGTCAGGACCGCTGACTGCAACAACCTTTGCACCGAGCTCGGTGGCCTTCGTGCAGGCGCCCCATGCTACGTTGCCGAAGCCAGAGATGGCGACGGTCTTGCCGGCGATGTCCTTGCCTGCCTTGTGAAGGAGGTTCTGGGTGAAATAGAGGGCACCGAAACCGGTTGCCTCGGGACGCAGGATGCTGCCGCCCCATGTTGCGCCCTTACCAGTAAGAACGCCTGTATTGTACTCGCGTGCGAGCTTCTTGTACTGGCCATAGAGGAAGCCTATCTCACGGCCGCCGACGCCCACGTCACCTGCGGGGATGTCCTGGTCAGGGCCGATGCACTGCCAGAGTTCCTGCATGAATGCCTGGCAGAAGCGCATGATCTCGTCGTTGCTCTTGCCTACGGGGTCGAAGTCGGAACCACCCTTTGCACCACCCATGGGAAGGGTTGTGAGGGCGTTCTTGAAAGTCTGCTCGAAACCGAGGAACTTCAGCATGGAAGGAGTGACTGCCTTATGGAAGCGGAGGCCTCCCTTGTAGGGACCGATGGCGCTGTTGAACTGGATGCGGTAGCCGAGGTTGGTCTGAACCTCGCCCTTGTCGTCAACCCAGGTTACACGGAAGGTGAAGATGCGGTCAGGCTCGACCATTCTCTCCACAATTTTGGCCTTCTCGAATTCAGGATGCTGGTTGTAAACCTCTTCTACTGATTCCAACACCTCCTGCACTGCCTGGAGATACTCGCTCTCGCCGGGGTGCTTGGCCTGGAGGCTGGCCATGATTTCTTGTGTCTTCATTGTATAAAGAATTATTGTTCTATTCTACTTCCCATGTCGATCCGCTGTGGAGCAGGTCGTCGACGCAATGGATCTTTGACTTCATCATCACATCCTTGACCTGGTCGCGCACACCGTCATCGTATGTTATGTCCTTGACGTCCCTGATGACACCGAGGGCTACGGGATAATCGGGGCCCTTCATGTCAGCAAGTGCCATGTGGATGCCGATGTTGTCGGCATGTGCATCGTGGACCAGGATATCATCCTCAGTGAAGCCGCCCTGACCTATGGTCACGACGCGTATCTTCTTGCCGTCATAGATGAGTCCCTTGTCCCTGTTCTTGCCGAAGATCATCTTCTCGCCCTGGCGGAGGATGATGGTATGGTCAGCCTTCACTGCAGGGTCGGAAAGGTCCTTGTGCGCACCGTCATTGAAGATCACGCAGTTGGTGAGGAACTCCATGATAGAGCAGCCATCGTGAAGAGCGGCAGCGGTCATGATCTCCTGATTGAGCTTGAGCTCGACGTCGAGAGAGCGGGCGAAGAAGGTACCCTTTGCTCCCAGCACGAGAGAGCCGGGGTTGAAAGGATGCTCCACGGTTCCGTAGGGAGAGGTCTTGGTGATGGCACCGAACTTCGATGTAGGAGAATACTGTCCCTTCGTAAGACCATAGATCTGGTTGTTGAAGAGCATGATGTTGATGTCGATGTTCCTGCGGATGGCGTGAATGAAGTGGTTTCCGCCGATTGCAAGGGCATCGCCGTCGCCGCAGGCCTGCCATACGGTCAGGGTAGGATTTGCCACCTTGATACCGGTAGAGATGGCGGTCGCACGGCCGTGGATGCTATGGAATCCGTAAGTATCCATATAGTAAGTGAGACGTGAAGAGCATCCGATTCCGGATACCACCACGTATCTCTCCTTCTCATAGTTAAGAGCCTGACTTACAAGCGGCAGAGCTCTCTGAAGGGCTGCAAGGACGGCGTGGTCACCACAACCCGGGCACCAGCGTACTTCCTGGTCGCTCTTGAAATCTTTGAATGTAAGGTTTGCCATGACTATATCTCCTCCTTGATTGCCTTGACAAGCTCGCTCACGAGGAACGGCTGGCCCTGGACCTTGTTGAACTTACGTATGTCAGCTTCAGGGAACTTGGCGCGCAGATAGTCTGCGAACTGTCCGGAGTTGAGCTCACATACAAGGACTTTCTCGAATCCTGCGAACACCTCAGCGGTATTTGCGGGGAGAGGATTGATGTAGTCGAAATGTGCGTAGGATGCCTCAAGGCCCTCGGCGCGGATCTCTTCCATTGCGCTGAGCATGTGGCCGTATGTGCCGCCCCAGCCCACGACGAGAAGCTTGCCGGCAGCAGCGCCGTCGACCTCGAGCGCAGGGATGTCCTTCGCTATGAGCTCGATCTTCTGAGCGCGCTCGGCAACCATCATCGCATGATTTGCGGGATCGGTTGAAATGGCACCTTCGTGGTTCTTCTCAAGGCCGCCTACGCGATGCTCGAGGCCCTTCTGGCCGGGCACTGCCCAACGGCGAACCATGGTCTCGGGATCCCTCTGGAAAGGATGGAACTTGTTGCCTTCATTGAGGGGGCCGCATGCAAACGGAGGAACGATCTCGGGATAGTCCTTCATTGCGGGGATGCACCAGGGCTCGGATCCGTTTCCGAGGAAGCCCTCGGAGAGAAGGATGACGGGAGTCATGTGCTCGACTGCTATCTTGGCTGCATTGAATGCGGCATCGAAGCAATGGGCGGGAGAGTGGGCGGCAACGACTGCCACGGGGCACTCGCCGTTACGGCCGTAGAGTGCCTGTGCAAGGTCGGACTGCTCGGTCTTGGTAGGAAGACCTGTAGAAGGGCCGCCACGCTGAACGTCAACGACAACGAGAGGAAGCTCGGTCATCACTGCAAGGCCGAGAGCCTCGCTCTTGAGAGAGAGACCGGGGCCAGAGGTGGTGGTGACTGCGAGATTGCCTGCGAAGGATGCGCCGATAGCTGTACAGATGCCTGCGATCTCGTCCTCGGCCTGGAGCGTCTTGGCTCCAAGGCTCTTGTGGATGGCAAGTTCCTCGAGGATGTTGGTAGCGGGCGTGATGGGATATGAGCCGCAGAAAAGGGGCAGTCCTGACTTCTCGGAAGCTGCGAGGAGTCCCCATGCGGTAGCCTGGTTACCGGTGATGTTGCGGTAGGTGCCCTTCTTCATCTTTCCGGAGGGCTTTACCGTATATGTGTTGGCGATTGCCTGAATGTTCGCAGCATAGTTGAAGCCGTCGTTGAGCACCTTCTTGTTGGGCTCTATGACTTCGGGGTGCTTCTTGGCGAACTTCTTCTCAAGATAGGCGTAGATGTACTCGAGCGGACGGCTGTAGATGTAGCATGCCATTCCGAGGGTGAACATGTTCTTGCATTTCAGGATGGCCTTCTGGTCCATTCCTGAGTCCTTGAGGCTCTCCTGGGTAAGGGTCGAGATGGGGGCGATAATGAGCGCCCTGTCCTCGACATGGAGTTCCGTGAAGGGGTTCTCGGTCTTGTAGCCGGCCTTCTGCATGGCAGCATCGGTGAATGCATCCTCGTCTACGAGAATCATTGCCGTAGGCTTGCACCACTTTGCATTGGCCTTGAGCGCGGCGGGGTTCATGGCAACCAGAAGGTCGCAGAAGTCGCCGGGGGTGTTGATCTTTTCTGAACCGATGTGTACCTGGAATCCGGATACGCCGGATACGGTGTCGTGAGGTGCGCGTATCTCCGCAGGATAGTCAGGGAAGGTGGACAGGCCATTTCCGTATATGGCTGACATATCTGCAAAAAGAGATCCGGTGAGCTGCATGCCATCACCTGAATCTCCAGCAAAGCGAATCACGACATCTTTTGTGTCGATGACTTTATGTTGCATTAGGTTTTAATATTATTGATAAAACCCCGCCTCCATCGGGAAGCGGGGCAGAATAATTCTCTGACTACTGAGCCTGCTCGGCCTGTGCCTGAGCCTCGAGCTCCTTCTGGAGCTGCTCGAGTGTCCTTCCCTCAGGGATGTTGAGAGCCTTGCGGGCTGCGGGGGTAAGGTCGGTGCTCTGTGAGGGATCTACATAGAGAGCTGTGCTGATGTCGAATACATATACATAGCCGCCCTTCTTTGCGAGCTCCTGGAGAGTGTTGTTTGCCTTCTCATAGATGGGAGCCATGAGCTCCTGCTGCTGCTGCTGAAGCTCGATCTGGATTGACTGCTCGAACTCCTGGATGCGCTGAGAGATCTCACCGAGTTCCTTCTCCTTGCTTTCCTTGATAGCCTGTGTCCAGGTTGAAGCCTTCTGTGAATACTGGGTGTACTTGCTCTGATACTCCTCTACCATTGACTGATAAGTATCCTGAGCTTCCTTGCTTGAAGCTGACATCACCTCACGTGCCTGATCTGCTTCAGGCATCAGGGTTACGAGCTCCTGGAAGTTGATGTGAGCGAACTTCTGCTGTGCAAAACCTGCTACAGATGCGAGGCCGAGAGCGGCGATCAAAAGAATCTTTTTCATATTGGTTCTGTTTTTTTAAATTGTTACTAGTTAAAACTGTTGTCCTATGACGAAGTGGAACTGGCTTCCACCATTCTGTTTGTCATCAAATCCGTATCCCCAGTCGACACCGAGGAGACCTACCATCGGTAAGAAGATGCGAACACCGACTCCAGCGCTGCGTTTCATGATGAAAGGATTGAACTTTCTTATGTCTGACCAGCAGTTACCGCCTTCCGCGAAGCCCAGGACGAAGATGGTCGACTGAGGCTGGAGGATGACAGGGTAACGGAGCTCGACGGTGAACTTGTCATATACATTACCCGCGTACGCATAGCCGTTGGAGTTGTATGCCGATACCTCGTAAGGAGTGAGCGAGTAGTTCTCATAACCACGCAGGGAGATGACCTCGGAGCCGTAGGTGCTGTATCCTGACATACCGTCACCACCCACGAGGAATCCTTCGAACGGAGAGTATCCCCAGTTGCGGTTGTAGTATCCGAGGTAGCCGAACTGTGCGCGTGTCATGAGTACGAGGTCGCCTACGAGCTTGGTATAGGTTGCAGCAGAGAACTTCCACTTGTGATACTCGATCCACTTGTAGCGGTCCCTCGATGTCCAGTGGCTGTAGTCGATGCTCTTCGGATCGGTGACCGCGATCTTGTTTCCTGCCTCGTCGAAGTCGAACTTGCGCATGAGCGAGTAAGGAGGAGTGATGGCCAGTGATGCCGAGATGTCGGAGCCCTGTCGGGGATAGATCTGCTGGTCGGTAGAGTTGCGCATCAGGTTCAGCGTGTAGCTGAGGTTGTGTGCAAGACCGTCGTCGAAGATGAAGTATCCTGAATACCAGTTGGTCAGCTTGTATGTCTGCCAGCTGAGTCCGTTGTAGAGCACGAAGTAGTTGTCAGGCCATTTGAGGCGCTTTCCGAGCGATGCTGAGAAGCCGTATACCTCCATCTGCCTGTCGTGGCTGAGGATGTTCAGAGCAAGCAGGGAGTTGGTCTGGCGGGTGTAGTATGCACTCAGGTTGAGCGATGTAGGCTTCTTGCCGAAGAGCCAGGGCTCGGTGAAGCTTGCGGTGAGAGCGGTGTAGTAGGTACCGTTGGTCTGGAAACGGAACGCAAGGTTCTGCGCGTCTCCGAGAGGTACGGGCTTCCATGCGCTCTTGTCGAAGAATCTCTGGGTACTGAAGTTGTTGAAGCTTACACCGACGGTGGCGACGAAGGTGTTGCCGCCCCAACCGCCTGAGAGCTCAAGCTGGCTGGAAGGCTTCTCGGTCACGTTGTAGACTATGTCGACGGTGTTGTTCAGCTCGTTCGGGATGATGCTGTATCCGCCCTCGCCCATGATGGCCTCGGGGTCGAACTGTCCGAGCGATGCGATCTCACGTACTGAACGCTCGAAGTCTGACTGGCTGAAGAGATAGCCCGGGCGGGTGAATATCTGGCGGCGTACGACTTTCTCGTTCGTGAGGTCGTTGCCGTTGATGATGATGTTGTTCAGAGTTGCCTGCTTGCCCTCGGAGATGCGGATCTCGACATCGACCGAGTCATTCTGGATGTTGGTCTCGACGGGATTGATGCCGAAGAACAGATAGCCGTTGTCCCTGTAGAGCTTGGAAACGTCGTACTCGTTCTGCTTTCCGCCGCCCTTGAGGCGTTTGTTCATGGACACCTGGTCGTAGACGTCGCCCTTCTCGATGGCAAGTATCTGGTCGAGGGCCTCGGTAGAGTAGACTGAGTTACCTGTCCAGGTGATGTCCCTGAAATAGTACTTGTCGCCCTCTTCGAAAGTGAGATCGATTCCGAGCCTGTTGGCCTTCTTGCCCTCCTTCTTGGGAGGAAGCATGTAGATCGTATCCTTGACGAGACGTGCGTCCCTGTAACCTGCCTCATTGAAGGCGGAGAGGGCCATCTTCTTGTCGTTCTTGTATTCCTTCTCGTTGAATTTCTTGCTGCTGAAGAAGTTGTAGATCTTTGCAGACTTGGTCTTCTTCATCTGCTTGGCGATCTTGAAGTCCTTTACGTTGTCGTTTCCGATGAAGTTGATCTCCTTGATCTTGATCTTGTCGCCACGGTCAACGGCAAAGTTCACGCGGATTGCGTTCTTCACGATAGTATCCTTCTGAGGCTCGGCTGTCACCTGACAGTTCAGGAAGCCCTTCTCGAAGTAGTAGCGCTTGATGATGTCGCAGCTGGTCTTGTCTACGTAGTCGGAGAACTCGCCGCCTCGGCGCAGGTTGAGACGCTCCTTGAGGTCCTTCTGCTCACCGGACTTCACACCTGAGAAGGTCCAGCGGGAAACCCTGGGGCGTTCCATTATGCTGATTTTGAAGTATGCAGAATCTCCATCTGCGCTCAGATGGTCGACATTGAGCGCCACATCCTCGAAATACCTCTGGAGCCAGAGTCTCTTGACAATGTTCGAGACATCCTCGCCAGGAACCGTGATCTCCATTCCCTCCTGCATGCCTGTAAGCTGGATGATCTGCTGCTCACTGAAATAGTGATTGCCCTCAACGCTCACGCCGCCGATATAGTATTTCTTCGGATTGTTGTAGTCCACCACTACGTCAGACGTCTGGGCACCGGCCATGTATGGCGCGAAGCACAACGCTAGCAGTGTAAATATCCGTCCGAATTTCATGTTACGATAAATAGTCTGCAAATATACTCAATTATTTCACTTTTCCGAAACGTCGGTCACGCAAAGCAAACTCCTCGATTGCAGCGCGATATTCTTCTTTTCTAAAATCGGGCCAAAGTGTCGGGGTGAAGACAAATTCTGTATATGCAAGCTGCCAGAGCATGTAGTTGCTGATGCGCTGTTCACCGGAAGTGCGTATGAGGAGGTCGGGGTCAGGGACGCCTGCGGTGACCAGGAAGGGCTCTATGTCGTCAGAGCCGGCCGCCGCCATTCTGCGGGCTGCCTGAGCGATGTCCCACTTGCCGCTGTAGCTTATGAAGAGTATCATCGTAAGCTTCTCTCCCTCAGCGGTTTCCTTGTCTATCATATCGATGGTCTCATTCAGTTCGGCGCTGAGTCTGGACCTGTTTCCAAGCACACGGAAATGAACTCCATGCTCCTTGAAGTTGTCAAGTTCTCCGACCATGGCCTTGAGCATGAGGCCCATCAGGGTGTTGACCTCGCTGTCGGGACGGGCCCAGTTCTCCTCCGAGAATGCGAAGAATGAAACGTAGCGGATTCCCCAGTCGACCGAAGCCTCCATGACGGCGCGGACGCTCTCCACACCCTCGAAATGTCCATATACTCTTTCCTTGCCTCTCTGCTTGGCCCATCGGCCGTTTCCGTCCATGATTATGGATACATGAGTGGGGATGATACTCGGTGCCTGCATGATTCTGTCTGTTAGATTCCGTTGCGGAGGTCTTCGCCCCAGTGGAGACGGGTTCGGAGAGCCTCGATGAATGATGATTCGCCGATGCGCAGGCGGCGGAGCCTCAGCGGGGCCACGCACACGTCAAGCTTCGTACCGGCGGGTATGACGTAGTTTCTGTTGTCGAGAGTAAGCACCACGTTCTCCTCTCGTGAGTGGGGAACGAGGCTGATGGCCGTACCTTCGGGCACGACCAGAGGTCGTACGTTCAGGTTGTGGGGAGCGATGGGGGCGATTATGAGCACCCTGGTATCGGGTGTGCAGATGGGGCCGCCGACGCTGAGGGAATAGGCCGTGGAACCGGAGCTGGTGCTGACGAGCAGACCATCGGCCCAATAGGCCGGCAGAGGAGTTCCGTTCACGGTCACGTCGACGCCGAGCATGGCCGCGCCTATGCGGTGGACGGTCATCTCGTTGAGTGCCATGGGATGCCAGCGCTGAGGCTTTTCGCAATCCATGCCGACCATGAGCATCTCCCTGCTCTCGATAGTGTATTCTCCTGATACAAGGGCGTTTACAACATCCTCGGGACGGTTCTCGGAGAGGAATCCGAGCCGGCCGAAATTCATGCCGACTATGGGGATCCCCGCTGCTGCGGCAAGCTGGGCCGCGGTGAGGAAGGTGCCGTCGCCCCCGAAGCTCAGCAGGACATCGGTGCCGTCGGAAATGCCGCCGGACGCCGCAACGTCATAGACGTCGAAACCCTTTTCCCTGAGAACGCGGAGGGGCTGGTGAACCCTCTCGTCATCCTTGAGATCCTTTTTCTTGATGTAATACGCCAGTTTCATGTTCAAACTTCAAATTTAGCAATATATTTCCATTTTTTAAGCAGAAATCGCTACTTTTGTGTTATGACCAGACTGAGCGTAAACATCAACAAGATCGCGACCATCCGCAACGCCCGTGGAGGCAGCATGCCGGACGTCACAAAGGCCGCAATGGACTGCGAACTTTTCGGAGCGGAGGGCATCACGGTGCACCCCAGGCCCGACGAGCGCCACATCAGATATTCCGACGTAAGGGACATCCGTCCGAGGATCAGGACAGAGTTCAACATCGAGGGAAATCCCACCGGAGCGTTCACCGCGCTGGTGTGCGAAGTAGTCCCCGACCAGGTGACCCTCGTGCCCGACGCACCTGACGCCATCACCTCCAATGCAGGGTGGGACACCATACGTAACCGTGCCTTCCTGACCCGCATGTGCGAAAGCTTCCGTTCCCGCGGCATACGCACCTCGATATTCATCGACCCCGACCCCGCCATGGCGGAGGGAGCGATGCTCTGCGGAGCAGACCGCGTGGAGCTCTACACCGCAGGCTACGCCGAGCGCTATCCCGTTGATCCTGAGGAAGCTATAGCGCCGTACCTGGAAACCGCGAAGGCCGTCAGAGAGCTGGGTCTGGGGCTGAACGCAGGGCACGACCTGAGCCTCGAGAACCTGGAATACTTCATACGCACGATTCCCTGGACTGACGAAGTCAGCATAGGCCACGCACTCATCTGCGACGCCCTGTACATGGGGCTTGAGAAAACTATACAAGAATATCTGCAGAAGATTCGGATTTTTTGATTATTTTTGCAATTCTATCACCGGAACGGCGAAAGAAGCAAATAATACAAACAACAATAAAATGAAAAAATCAACCATCATCCTCAGCATCCTCGCTCTTGCAGGTGCTTTCACCGCAGTAAGCTGCAACACCACGACAAACGAGAACTCAACCGCAGCTGAGAACACTGAAGTTGCCGCACAGAAGGGCGCAATCGTCTATTTCAACATCGACCGTGTTGTCAACGAATATGACTATGCAAACGACCTCCGCTCAGTAGTCGAGACCAAGGTCCAGAGCATCCAGCAGGAAGTCGAGCGCCGCAGCAACAAGCTCCAGAAGGATGCAAACGCATTCCAGGACAAGCTCAACAAGGGTCTTCTCACCCAGAGCGTCGCTCAGCAGCAGCAGCAGAAGCTCCAGGAGCAGGCAAATGCATTCCAGAACTATGCAGCCCAGAAGGACCAGGAAGTCATGGAGGAGCAGCAGGTCATGATCAACAACATCTACAACGCAATCAAGGAGTATGTCGACCAGTTCAACGCAGAGATGCAGTTCGCAATGATACTCGCAACCTCAGGCGACATCCTTCCCGCACCCGTTGTAACAGCTGATCCCAGCCTTGACGTCACCGACCAGATCATCGAGGGAATCAACGCAGCTTACGTAAAGGACAAGAAAGCTGAATAATATTGAAAATCGCGATACTGTCCTGTTTCTACCCCTTCAGAGGAGGAATATCCCAGTTCAACGCCAACCTTCTGACTGAATTGGGCAAGGCCCACGATGTCAAGGCGTTCAATTTCTCAAGACAGTATCCTGACTTTCTCTTTCCCGGCAAGACGCAATACGTCACGCCAGACGACGAAGCCGTACCCATAGAGTCAGAAGCTCTGCTGGATACGGCTTGTCCGTTTACCTGGGGCCGCACGGCCAGGGCGATAAGGAAATGGGGGCCCGACCTTCTCATCCTCCGCTACTGGATGCCGTATTTCGCCCCTTCCCTGGGCTATGTGGCCCGACGCATGCCCGACAGCTGCAAGGTTGTAGCGATACTTGACAACGTCGTGCCGCACGAGAGGCACTTCTTCGACGCCCCCCTGACGAAGTATTTCCTAAGCGGCGTGGACCTCTGCGTCACTCTTTGCGAGGAAGTCGCAAAAGACCTCCTGAGCCTCAGTCCTGATGCCAGGTACACCGTCCTCCCCCACCCTGTCTATTCCCATTTCGGGCAGAAGATGGAACGCGGCGAGGCAGAGGCATCCCTTGGGCTGAAGCCCGGCATGAAGAACATACTCTTCTTCGGCCTCATCAGGGAATACAAGGGCCTGGACATACTCCTGGAGGCATTCGGCAAGCTCGGTCCAGACTATCAGCTGATCATAGCCGGAGAGCCCTACGGGTCGTTCGAGAAGTACCAGAAGCTCATCGACGGCAACCCGGGCAAGGACCGCATAAAGGTGTTCGGCCAGTACATCAAGGACTCCGAGGTCAGCCGGTACTTCAGCGCGGCCGACGTGGTTGTGCTGCCGTACAGAAGCGCCACGCAGAGCGGCATAAGCTCGATCGCATATCATTTCGAGCTGCCCATGATAGTCACCGACGTGGGCGGACTCAAGGAGACCATAGGCGACCGCGGCACAGGAATTGTGGTTCCTGAAGGCACCCCGGAATGCATAGCCGAGGCCATAGAGAATTACTTTGCTGACGGAAGCATACGCCCCGGCTGCATCGAAAGCATAAAGGCGGAAAAGGACAGGCTCAGTTGGGAGCGTTTCTGCCGCAATCTGACAAACTTCGCAGAAGACAGATGAAAAGATTTTTGACATTGACTCTGGCATTGTGCCTGCTGGTGCCCACGGCATCGGCCCAGCGCTATCTGTTCCCCGGCTCTCCCCAGTCGAAGCAGAAGCAGGAGAAGGACCAGCAGGAAGCCATCAAGGAAGAGCTGAAGCGCATCCACGGAGACAGGGACGCCCTGAAGACCGGTTCCGAGACAGCATCTCAGGATGCGGCTGCAGCTCCGGCACCCGCTCCTGCAAAGGAAGAGAAGCCGGCAGTGCAGCAGAAGCCCGAAAGCAGGAAGAGCGAGCCCTGGACGTTCAGGCCCAAGTACAAGGATGAACCCGCTGAGAACACGGTGCAGGAAGAGATCGCTGCGGCACTCGAAGAGGAGCAGCCCGCTCCCCAGGTCGACAACACTATGGAAATCGACAGCGTGGTTGAAGACGTCTTCGTCCTCGACATCCCCGAGACCATCGAGCTCACCCTCCTCCTCCCCATCAAGAGTACAGCCACGCCCAGCGCAAACTTCCTCGACTACTACAGCGGAGCTCTCATCGCCGTGCGCGACCTTGGCAACAATGGCACAAAGATCAGCCTCAACATCTACGACACGGCAGACGCCAGTGCAAGGATCACTGACAGCGGCCTGGCAGAATCAGACGTGATCATCGGACCCGTATCGGCCGAAGACATACAGAAGACGCTCGCCCGCTGTCCCGAGAACAAGTTCGTGGTATCCCCCATCGAGCCCAAGGCAGCCTGCCTGGCCGACTCCTGCCACGTGATCCAGGTTCCCGCTTCCGCCAACGACCAGATCGACGAGCTTGTGAAATGGCTCAAGGAAGATACAGGCATACTCGACACCGTCATCCTTCTCGAAGACAGCATGAACGACGCCACGAAGGCAGAGGCCACCTATCTCGTACAGTGCCTCAAGGACTCCGGTCTGCAGTACACCACCCTGACTGAGCCGCTCTTCGACGGCATAGACTTCACAAAGGGAGAGGTCAGGATACTGGTGGCATCAGAGAGGGACTCATTCCTCTGCAGCTCAGTCAACTCCATAGGAAAGCTCGGGCTCAACAAGGGCAACGTGACCCTTTACAGCACATCAAGGATACGTTCGATGGAAGGCATCAACGCAGAGAGCATGTTCAATGCACGCTGCCACATGACAAGCAACTATTACGTAGAGTACAGCGACCCCGAGGTCAAGAAGTTCGTGCTTGCTTACAGGGCCCTCTTCCAGAACGAGCCCAGTTCGTTCTCATTCCATGGCTACGACTCCGTGAAGTTCTTCGTCACCATGTGCGGGAAATACGGAAGGCAGTGGTACAAAAAAATCCAGGAAGAATCCTGGAGAGGAATGCAGACCGATTTCATGTTCAACGAGTCTGACAAGGCAGGAATGGTCAACAGCGCCATCCGCAGGATAGTCTACAACACCGACCTGTCAACAACCCTTCAGTAGCTCCCTGGCATTTGCCAAGGCAGCTTCAGTCACAGTAGCCCCGCTCAAAAGGCGGGCTATTTCTTTTACTCTCTGCTCGGCTGAAAGCTCGGTTATGACTGACACGGTGCGGCCGTCGACCTCCGACTTGCTCACCACATAATGGGCATTGCCCTTGGCAGCGACCTGCGGGAGATGCGTTATGCTGAACACCTGCATGTCCTTGCCCATGGAGCATATCATCTGGCCCATCTTGTCGGCCACGCTGCCGGATACACCGGTATCGATCTCATCGAAGATAAGCGTGGGCATTCCCACGAAACGGGCCATCATTGCCTTGAGGCAGAGCATGATACGGGATATCTCGCCCCCTGATGCGCATTTCGACACGTCCTGCAGCCTGTCGCCGGTCGAGCTGAAAAGGAAGGAGACGGAGTCGGTTCCCGACGGACCGGCAGGAGCCGGGCTTACCTGCACTTCGAAGGCAGCCCTGTCAAGTTCCAGGAAATGAAGATCTGAGCAGATCTGACTGCCGAATGCAGGGGCGGCCTCCGTGCGGGCCTTGCTGAGCTCACGGCTGAGCTTATCGTATGCCTTCTGCTCGGCCGCAATCATTGACTTGAGCTCTGCTATCCTGTCCTCGATGGCAGTGGAATCGAAGAGGGCCTGACCATATTGCTCCCTGACCTCGATGAGTTCGGCAACCGTAGAGCACGAGTGCTTCTTCATGAGGGTATAGAGCTCAGACATGCGGTCCTCTACCTCTGAGAGGCGGGCGGAGCTATCGTTCACGTTTCCGTCAAGGCTGTCTATCTCGGAGCAGATGTCGGAGAGCTCTATGCGTGCGCTGTCAAGCCGCCCGGCAAGTTCCGAGGCCGCAGGCAGATAGTCAGCGACCCTTTCAAGCTGTTTCCTGGCCTCCTTGAGCGCAGAGTCGAGGCTCATGCCTTCCTGCGGTTCGAACAGGGCCGATGCGGCGTGCAGGCCCTCCTTTATCTGGCCCGCGTGCGCAAGCTGCCTCTGCTCATCCTCAAGTTCCTCGAGCTCGCCTTCGCGCAGCTTGGCTGCATCCAGCTGCTCCCACTGTGCGGAATTGTAGTCCTTGTCGGCCTGCAGGCGCTGCATGCGTGCCAAGGTGTCCTCCAGTTCTGAGCGGAGCGACCCGAGCCTGCGCCAGCTTTCGCGGCACGCCGGAACGCGCTCGTCATTTCCTGCGAAATGGTCGAGTATGCTCATCTGGAAGCCCTTGTCGGAAAGCAGCAGGGACTTGTGCTGGGAATGGATGTCGAACAGATGGTCAGACAGTTCGGAGAGCATACCCACGCTCACCGGGCAGTCGTTCACGAAGGAGCGGCTGCGCCCGGACGCGGCTATGACGCGGCGGACAGTAGCCCTGCCGTCGTCCCACTCCACGTCATTCTCGTCGAAGAATGGCTGAAGCGAGCCGTCCAGGCCGCTGAATTCGGCCTCGACCACGCAGTTGTCGGCCCCGCGGCCTATCATGCCGGCGTCGGCCTTTGCTCCGGCCAGCAGCGACAGGGCGCCCAGCAAAATAGACTTGCCGGCACCCGTCTGACCCGTAATAATGACTAAACCCTCCGGAAAATCAACTTCCAGAGAGTCTATCAGGATGTAGTTCTTTATGTGAAGGCTACAGAGCATTGGATGGCTTATTTGCCTGCTCCGTCCTCTTCAGCAACGCGATAGTAAAGCTCATTCTCCTCGAACTCGGCAATAGCGACGAGATCCGGCTTGGGCTGACGCTCATAGTACTTTGAGATCTCGATCTGCTCCTTGTTCTCGAAAACTTCGTCCATTGTATCGCGTTCGCCGCGGAAATCCTCAAGCTTCTTTGCAAGCTCCTTCTTCTCAGCAAGAGCAATCTGGTTTGCACGCTTTGCGAGGATGACTACTGTCTCATAGATGTTGCCCGTAGGCTCAGCAAGGTACTTGGTGTCCCTTGTGATGGTGTTGGTAGGTATTTTCTTTTCCATATATCTTGTTTACGCAGGCAGTGCTGCGGAAAGTTTCATTATTTTTCTTTCACCTTGTTGTAAAGCTGCTCGAGCTCCTTGCAGTGCGACGACTCAGGGAATTCTCCGATGAAGTTGTAGTAGTCATCGATGAATGCCAGGTAGCGTTCCTTCTGCAGATGAGGCTGGCTGTTGAGCGCGAACTTGTATGAAGACATGGCCGTATAATAAAGGATGTCCTCACGGAACACGTTGTCGGCATCGTCCTTCAGGATATTCTTGAAAGCCACCTTGGCAGCCTTGTAGTCCTCCATCTTATAGTAGAGCCTTGCATTCTCGAAAGCCTTCTTGTCGAGGCGCTCGTTCAGCTCGGCAAGCATCCTGTAGCACACCTGGGTATTGGCGCCTGAAGGGTGCTCGGCAAGGTATTCGCTGATCTTGGTGATTGCGGTGTAGGTGGGAGTCTGGTCGAGCTCATAGCGCAGGGTTGCCTTGTAGAGGCAGTCGATGCGGAGGAACTGGGCGGGCTCGGCAAAGGGTGAGCGAGGATATCTCTCGAGGAAATGCTCGAAATTGGTCTCGGCGGTGTAGTAGTCCCTCTGGGCGTAGTTGCTCAGACCCCAGTAGTACTGCACTGTATCGTCCCTTTCTGTTCCGCTGGTGATGATGGACAGGTTCTCGAACAGTTCGGAAGCCTTCGCGAACTTGCCTTCCTCGTAGTACTTGAAGGCAGCCTTGTACTTTGCGTCCGTATCATTGCCCTCGAGGAGCAGTTCATACTGGCTCTTGCAAGAAACTGCGGCTGCGAGCAGGAGCGCTGCCACCGCAAGAAACTTCATATATCTCATTTCTTCAAATATTTTTCTGCGTCAAGTGCCGCACGGCATCCCGATGCGGCTGCGTTGATGGCCTGCCTGTAGCGGGGGTCCTGAACATCTCCTGCGGCGAACACGCCCTCCACGTTGGTGAGGGAGGTGGCGCCTTCGGTGATGATGTAGCCCTGATCGTCGGTGTTCACCCATGCGGAGAAAAGATCGCTCTGAGGGTGATGGCCGATTGCCAGGAAGAAGCCGTCGACATTGATATCAAAAACCTCGCCATTCTTGCGGATAAGCCTTGCACCGGTCACGCCCGATGCGTCGCCGAGCACCTCCTGGGTGTTGCAGTTCCACAGAATCTCGATGTTCGGGGTGTTCCTGACCTTCTCCTGCATTGCCTCGGAGGCGCGGAGAACGTCCCTGCGGACGATCATGTAGACCTTGCGGCACAGGCCGGCAAGATAGGTGGCCTCCTCACAAGCGGTGTCGCCGCCACCGACCACTGCAACGTCCTTGCGGCGGTAGAAGAAGCCGTCGCATGTTGCGCAGGCGCTCACGCCCATGCCGCGGAACTTGCTCTCTGAGGGCAGTCCGAGGTACTTTGCGGTAGCTCCTGTGGCTATGATGAGGGCATCAGCCTCAAGCTCTGCGCTGCCGTCGACCACAAGCCTGAAGGGACGCACGCCGAGGTCGGCCGATGTGACGGTGCCCCTGCGTACGTCGGCGCCGAGCTTCACTGCCTGCTCGCGCATTCCGGCCATGAGCTGGTTGGCATCCACGCCACCGGGGAATCCGGGATAGTTCTCGACCACCGTGGTGGTGGTGAGCTGACCGCCAGGCTCGTTGCCCTCGTACAGTACGGGAGCAAGTGCGGCGCGTGAAGCGTAGATGGCAGCGGTGTATCCGGCAGGGCCGCCGCCGATTATGAGGCAATTGACATGTTCCATCGGCTTGGTGTTTTGAACTGACAAAAATAATAATTTTTGCACAAGTCTCAAAATCCACCTAGGCCTTGGCCAGCCTGTTCTCTGCAAATGAGAAGAAACTGTGGTCCGACACCACCACATGGTCCACCAGATCTATGCACACAGCCTCCAGCCCGTGCCTCAGCCTGTCGGTCATGCGGCAGTCGGCGTCGCTGGGCCTGGGATCGCCCGACGGGTGGTTGTGCACCAGCACAATCCCGGCGGCCCCGGCGCTTACCGCGGTGCGGGCTATCTGCCTGACATCCAGTACGGTAGAGTCAAACCCACCCATGGTCAGACGCACCACCCCGCCGCTCCTGCCAAGAGAATCGAGCAGCACCATCCAGCATTCCTCGTGGTCCAGCCCCTTCAGACGCGGGATCATCAGTTCATACACGGAGCGGCCGCTCACCAGCGGAACGCTCGGGGCATCGGCCTTCTCTACAAGAAAACGCCGCCCGAGTTCGAAGGCGGCCTGGACTATGG
This sequence comes from Bacteroidales bacterium, assembly GCA_024401745.1. Classification (GTDB taxonomy): domain Bacteria; phylum Bacteroidota; class Bacteroidia; order Bacteroidales; family UBA932; genus Cryptobacteroides. The sequence continues at coordinate 5,728 of JAKSKK010000008.1, read as the reverse complement.
CAGCCTTCGCAGGGCCTATGCCCTCCGTGGCCTCCATGTCCTGGACCGACAGCGAGAAAAGTTTGTCCAGCCTCCATCCGGCCTTGGCCAGCAGGGAGTTGGAGATGTCGATTACACTTTGTCCGGGAGTTCCGCTGCCGAGAAGCACGGCCAGCAGTTCCGCATTGCCAAGGGCCGAAGCTCCTTGGACGAGAAGTTTTTCGCGAGGCCTCTCGCACTCGCGCAGTTCGGAGATTTTCATAGTCTGTCACGGCCCGTCTTGTGGACCATGACAAAGATAGTCAAATCACACGAGAGTGCAAAGCAGAGTTGCCTGGGTGCAGTCCACGACCTCTACCTCCACGTAGTCGCCCGCCTTGTGGGTTGAGTCGGTCCATACGCACATCTTGTTCTGGGGATTGCGGCCGCAGAGGTCGGCTGGAGTCTTCTTGGAAGGGCCCTCCACCAGCACCGTGAAGCGCTTGCCGAGGTCCCTGCGGTTGCTCTCGAGCGAGAGGCGGTTCTGCAGGGCTATGATCTCCTCGAGGCGGCGGGTCTTGACCTCTATGCTCACGTCGTCGGGGTACTTGCGGGCGGCGAGGGTGCCGGGACGCTCGGAATAGTAGAACATGAACGCTGCGTCGAAGGCGACCTCCTCGAAGAGGCTCAGGGTGTCCTTGTGATCCTCCTCGGTCTCGGAACAGAATCCTGCAATCACGTCGGTGGTGATGGCGCAGTCGGGCATGATCTCGCGTATCTTCGCCACTCTCTGCAGGTACCATGCGCGGGTATAGCGGCGGCGCATCTTCTCCAGCATCCTGTCAGAGCCGCTCTGCACCGGGAGGTGGATGTGACGGCAGATGTTCGAATGGCGCGCCATGGTCTCGAGCACGGCGTCGGATATGTCCTGAGGGTTGGATGTCGAGAATCGCACGCGAAGCTGGGGGCTGACCTGGGCCACGCGGTCGAGAAGCATCGCGAAGTCAACGTCCTCATACCTGTATGAGTCGACGTTCTGACCTAGCAGAGTCACCTCCTTGTAGCCGGCCTCGACGCACTCGCAGGCCTCGCGGACTATGCTGTGCCAGTCGCGGCTGCGCTCGGCACCCCTTGTATAAGGCACCACGCAGTACGAGCACACGTTGTTGCATCCACGCATTATCGAGATGAAGGCGGACACGCCGTTGCGGTCGATGCGGACGGGCGAGATGTCGGCGTATGTCTCTTCCCTGGAGAGCATCACATCGATCTGAGGATGGCCCTCGGAAGCCGCAGAGAGCAATGACGGAAGAGAACGATACGCATCAGGACCTGCAACGACGTTGACCTTCCCGCTGTCGAGCAGGGCGTCCTTGAGACGTTCTGCCATGCAGCCGAGTATGCCTACAACCACACCTTTGCGGGCTTTCCTCTGAAGATTGAACTGTTCGATGCGGCCCCAGATGCGCTGCTCTGCGTTGTCCCTCACGGAACATGTATTCGCCATGATGACGTCGGCCTCGGAGATATCTTCGGTGCGCTCGTATCCCTCTTTTCCGAGAATCGAGAAAATCACCTCAGTATCAGCCACATTCATCTGGCATCCGTATGTCTCTATATACAGCTTTTTCATTTCGGCTGCAAAGATAGAGAATTTTCTTATCTTTGTAGTTCATTATGAAACGTGTTATTGCAATACTCTGCTTCTGCGCGCTGATTCTTTCAGGGTGCAGCAAGACGTACAAGGATATCAAAGTGACATCCTTCGAGGTCATTTCCATCACTCCCAAGGGCCTCAACCAGGTCGACGCCCTCGTGGACGTGGGAATATACAACCCCATCGTGGGCTTCGAGGTATCGGAGGTGCTGGGTGTCCTGAAGATGGACGGAGAGCCCTGTGTCGACATCAGCACTGACCAGCTGGTCATCTCGGGCAAGACCGAGAAGGTATACAGGATTCCTCTCCACGGCGAGCTGGAGCCGGGTTTCAATCCCCTGAGCCTGCTCAAGGTGGCCCAGACCATGGATTTCAGCAATTTCACGGCTGATGTGAACGGAAAAGTCTCAATCCGCGGCGGAATTGGCAAGACTATTGCCTTGAATGACCTGAAGCTCGGAGAACTCGCAAACAAGAACTGACAGGATGAAGAGAATCATATTGACTTTGGCATTGGTCCTGCTGGCCGCTCTTGGCGCAAATGCCCAGATCGATTCCACTCTCGTGGGGTCCAACATATTCGCTACTCTCCCCGCAGGGGTCAAGGTACACCAGTCCCCTGCCATCAGGAGCGCCATGTTCAGCCATGTTGAGCGCAACGCCACCAAGCAGTTCACCGGCTTCCGCATCAGGATCTTCAACGAGAGCATCCAGAATGCCAGAGGCCTTTCCAGCGCGGCTGAGGAGCGTTTCAGCACCTTATATCCGAACATACCCACGTACCGCACATACGCAGCACCCTTCTTCAAGGTGACCGTGGGCGACTTCCGCACAAGGGTCGAGGCCGAGAAGGCGCTCCGCACCATAAAGGGCGACTTCCCCGAGGCAATAATAGTCAAGGAGAGGTTCAAGTACCCGGCATTGGATGCCGTGGACCTCAGCACTCCTGAAGTTTTACCGGTAGAATCAAGCAGGTAGGGCCGTGGCACAGATAGGACAGAGTCTCGAGCTCAAGCAGCAGCAGAAGCTTTCTCCGCTCCAGATACAGACAATCAAGCTGATTGAACTGCCTATCCAGGAGCTGGAGCAGAGAATCCGCGCCGAGCTTGAGGAGAACCCGGTCCTCGACGACACAGCCTCTTCTTCAAGGGACGACGACGAGCCCAAGGACATATCCCTCGACGAGCTCAAGGACGACGACTACGTCCCCGCATACAAGACCAAGGTCAGCAACTGGGGCAAGGACGCCAAGCCCGAATACAACACGTTCTCAGTAAGGCAGAGCTTCACGCAGAGCCTCATGAACCAGCTCGGATTCAGGAACCTGAATGAGCACGAGCACCAGATAGCGGCATTCATCATAGGCTCGCTCGATGAAGACGGCTACCTCCGCAGGGACCTTGAGTCCATGGTCGACGACATAGCGTTCCGCGCCGGAATATCCACCGACTACGACGAGGTCGAGAGGATACTCACCGAGGTCGTGCAGGAGTTCGAGCCCACCGGAGTAGGCGCCAGGTCGCTGCAGGAATGCCTGCTTCTCCAGCTTCAGACCTGCAGGCAGACCGAAGACGTCATCAACGCCGAGCGCATACTCGAGAACGAATTCACGGAATTCTCGAACAGGCATTTCCAGAAGATAATGGTGCGCCTCGGAATCGACGAGGCCCAGCTCAAGGCCGCCATGGCCAAGATCGTCAAGCTGAACCCCGCCCCCGGCGGCGAGATAGACGACTCATACTCTGACCAGACACAGCAGATCGTGCCCGACTTCGTGCTTGAGGAGCACGACGGAGACCTCTCGTTCGTCATGCCCAGGTTCAGCGTCCCTGAACTGAAGGTCAACAAGAAATACGCCGACATGCTGGTGGAGGCGAAAGGCACGAGCGAACGCGCACAGAAGGAGGCCGCCACATTCATCAAGCAGAAGCTCGACTCCGCAAAATGGTTCGTAGAGGCTCTGAAACAGCGCCAGAACACGCTTCAGAAGACCATGCAGGCCATTCTGGAGTACCAGCACGACTACTTCCTCGACGGCGACGAGAGCAACCTCCGCCCCATGGTCCTGAAGGACATCGCCGAGAAGACGGGATTCGACATCTCCACAATCTCCAGGGTGGTGAACAGCAAGTACATCGAGACCCACTTCGGCATCTTCCCCCTCAAGTACTTCTTCTCTGAGGGCATGGAGAACTCGGATGGCGAGGAGGTCAGCACCAGGGAGCTCAAGAAGGCCCTGCAGGAGTGCGTCGACTCGGAAGACAAGCGCAAGCCGTTCACCGACGAGCAGCTTGTCGTGGAAATGGAAAAGCGCGGCTACAAGGTTGCACGCCGCACAATTGCCAAGTACCGCGGGCAGCTGAACATCCCGCTGGCACGCTGGCGCAAGGAACTATAGTATCATGCTGAAATTCATAGAGATCTTTACCCTCTTGACCGGGCTGGTGTTCATTGTCATGCAGATAATGCAGCACAAGTACATGTGGTATATGAACATCGTGACGGCCGCAGGCGCCCTTGTGATGGCGCTGGCCAGCCGCTTCTGGGCGAATGCCGCGCTGCAGGCCTACTTCATAATAATGGCCGTAGTGGGCATCATAAAGTGGAAGAGGCTGCGCAGCGGAGAGAAGGACGAGTACATCCACATCGTAGACATGCCGGGCAAGATCCTTGGCATCAGCGCTGCCATAACAGTAATAGGCGGAGCGCTGATCTACTTCATTCTTCTGAGGACCAACGACCCGAATCCCATTGCAGACGCGCTCACGTTCATCCTCAGCATCGTGGCCGCATGGTGGCTTGCCCGTTCCTACATCGAGGAGTGGCTGCTCTGGATCGTAGCCGACAGCGTTGCCATCTGGCTCTACGCGTCGCAGACCCACTGGGGCATGGTCGCACTCTACGCCGGCTACATCATCTCCAGCTTCATAGGCATCGCCCACTGGAAGAAGAACGGCCTCAAGAAGCGTCCCCGCTAAGATAGCTGGCATTTATTATCCCTACATATAGAACCTAACATTATGGAAAACACAGAAGACGCTATTGTCCCAGCAGGCGAACTGGAGATAGCAAAAATTGAAAACAGAATTGTCGCCGTTCGCGGCATCCCGGTCATTCTCGACCGCGATCTTGCCAAGATATATGGGGTTGAAATTGCCCAGATGAATCGTCAGGTAAAAAGGAACATTCAACGTTTTCCTGAAGATTTCATGTTTGAATTGACCAAAGATGAGTGTAACAGTCTAACATGCCAAAATGGCATCTTAAAAACAGGGCGCGGCCAACACTCGTAATATTTGCCACATGCATTCACTGAACAGGGTGTTTCAATGCTTTCCGGCATTCTACGTAGTGAATCAGCCATACAGGCGAATATCTTGATCATGCGTGCATTCGTGGCTATGCGCCGATTCATGGTAGCCAATGCTGATGTGTTCAGGCGGCTCGATTCTCTTGACAGACGACAACTTGAGACTGAGCATAAACTGAATGTTGTTCTTAACAAATTAGAAGACGGGACACTTCAGAATAAATGTGGTATCTTCTTCGAAGGACAGACGTTTGACGCCTATGTTCTTATTTCAGAATTGATTCGAAGCGCGAAGAAACGCGTCGTGATGATAGATAACTATGTTGATGAATCCGTATTGACTATGCTGGACAAGAGGGGCACAAACGTCTCAGCCGAAATCTATACCCTACAGATATCAAAACAGTTCAACCTCGACATAGAAAGACACGATTCACAATATCCATCAATTCATGTGAATATTCTCAAGAAATCCCACGATCGATTCCTTATCATTGATGATGACGCATACCACGTAGGAGCCTCATTCAAAGACCTCGGAAAGAAATGGTTCGCGATAATGAAGATGGACGCAAAGAGTGGGCAAGACCTTATCAACCATCTTTAACTGAATGAAAGCCTATTCGGAGCCTCGCGACGCAGGGAGGTTTGGAGGGGTCCTGTTGATTGATTTCGGAGCACTGCGACACAGGGGGTCTGGGGGATAAGGCCCCCAGTGAATAATAGCGGCCCCGCATCTCGCCCCAACAAAAAAGGTAATGTGGACATAAATGGTTGGTGATAGTGACAAAAGTGGTTGGTGA
>JAKSKK010000007.1 GCA_024401745.1 Bacteroidales bacterium | reverse complement strand
AAATCAAGATTCTGATTCTCTTTCATGCCGTAAAATCTTATAGCTGAATGCAAATGTACGAATAATCATCAATAATCATCTCATTACACTTGTTATATCAGGCGATGTTTAATTAGTTCTGAGTCAATCGTTGAACATAGCTGATATACTTTGTCAATTGCGGAGCTAGAGAGAGGGTAGTTAATAGAAATACACAGATTGCTCGAGTTGATGGAGACCAAATTTCTATTATTCATTTTTTGTAGTTTAGAATCAGCCCTTGAATTATTGTGGATAATCAAATGGCGAATTTCTAAATACAACAGCGCATCTTCCTTTAATACTGTATTGATGTTAATCTTTGTTGCTTTTAGAAATTTATCCAAAAGCTTAGGTGTACATCTTTCTGCCTCAAGAGCTCGATATACTCTCCGTGCAATTTCGTCCAAAATCTGGGCATATGATCCTAGCGAGAATATATCGGCATATGATAAGTCTGTACTAGTATCGGAAGGTACCATATTCAAAATCCGCTGCGGCTTTGTATTCTCTAATTCACGAATAATTGAAGAAAGATAATCTGAAAAAATTGCATACAATTCAATAATTGCCTGTTCATTTAATTTCTTTCTTGAGGTGGCAAATGTTCGGGAAATATCAATTGATTCATTGGGAATATTTAATTGTGCATGAGTTGCTAAACTAGATGACAATGTATCAGCGATTGTTTTCCCGTTTCCGGCATTTTTTGAGCATACTTTATTTGCATTTGTGAGGACGACATCAGCCAACTGAAGGTGCTGTTTTAAAGAACGAATTTTACCATCGAAACTTTGGAATGACTTGGAGCCCATAATTGAAGTGTTTTAAGTGATTATTGATTATGTCAACAAAAAAGAGATGTTAGTCAAAGTAGTCATACTTGTCCGTAATCTTCTCTACCACCGTCAGGTTCTCGGCCTTGATGTACTTGCGGAGCATGGCAGGGGATGTGTGCCCCGTGATCTTCATAATGTCATAGATATCCATTCCGGAAAGATACATCAGAGTTGCGCCCGTACGCCTTGCAGTATGCGTGTGAACCAGGTCGCATTTCTCTTTCCAGACTTTCTTCGGAGTACCGCCGTTTGTCACTTCAATTTCGACCTTTTCGGTTATTCCGGCATCCCTGCAGATTTCTTTCAAGTAGCGGTTGATAACCTGATCCTCCAGATGCGGCATCTGAAAATCATACTTCTTCAGAATCTCCAGCAGCTGACTGGAGCAAGGAATGGCAACCTTGGCACCGGTTTTCTTCTGCTTGATGTCGATGTAGGTTATTTCCTTTTCCTTTATCTCCGGCTTTGTCTTGCCGGGATTCTCAGGGTCCGGCACATCCTCAATCCAGCGCTTCGTATATGTATGGATTGAATCCTTGGAGATATTGTTGTAATCGGATACACGCTGCGCAGTCCAGCAACCGACCATAAAGATATCACGGGCAATCCCGTGGCCGGAATGAACGCCATCATATTTCAGCTCCATTATGCGCTGCAGCTCTTCACGGGTGAGATACACATTATCAACCTCAATGCGTGTTCCCTTGAACTTCTTGTCCTTCCAGAGATTATTATGATGATAGCCTTCCGTCTCGGCGGTATAGAGAATTGCCTTGAGTTCCTTGACACACTTGCCGACTGAATTGATGCTGTACCCGTCAAACACCTGCTTCCCGTCAACGACCTTGGTCTTGTTTTTCAGGAAAGTGGTGTAGTCGTAGTAGCATTTCATATCGATGTCATCGAAGTCATACACCCGATGAACGTGCTTCTGGAATGCCGCCCACTGATTCATAGCGGTCACGATGGCACGGATGGTAGAAGGAGCGTAGTTCCGGCCCTGCTCAGTCTGGCGGGCTCCGGACTTGATCTGTTCGATATAGAGTTTGATGTACTTCTGGAGAGTCATCTTCTTCTCCTCGGCTTCCTTCTTCAGGCGTGCCTCTTCCTCAATGGCAGCCGCCTCGCGTTCCTCCTTGTAATAGATGTCATCGATTATCTTCTTCGCCTGGTCAGAAGTGATTTTCTTTCCGGAATCAGTAATCGAATTGATGGCAGACTCAATCTCCAGCTTGGACCGTTGGATTTTCTGGCCCTCGGGCGAACTCATATAAGCGGGGAACACCTTACCTTTCGGAGAGGCGGTGTACTTTGCGATGTCCACCTTGATAGGAGTTTTGATGAGAAGATTGACGCCGAGTTTTTCGGCCTGGATGCGGGCGGTCAGATAGCCGTCACCGTCCGTTCGCGTAGTACGCAATTTGAAAGAAACAGACATAATTCAGTAGTTAATAATTCGTACAACAAAGATAGTGAATTTATCTTAAGTTGATACTGAGTTGATACTGAACTTTGGATTCTTCCTTTAAGAGCATTTTAGAAGCAATCTTAATATATTGTTCTATATCAATGTATTACGCAAATTCTTTCTTAACCCAACTTTTGCCAAATAAAGCAAAAAAGGTCCGCTACGCACCTCAAAAAATGCCCCTCACTTGTGTGAGAGGCATTTTTCTTTTGTTCTTGTTTTATTCGTTTGCCAGTTCCCAGCCTTTGGTTGTAATGTAATACTTGGCTATCATGCAGGGAACTTCCCATGAGGGCATGGTGCCGTTTGCCAGGTAGTCTAGGAAGTTCTCGGTAACCTGTCCGAAGTGTGCTTCGTGACCGTTGCGGTAGCTCTGGGGGATTGCTACCAGAATGCGGCCGTCGTCCTGTAGCTTGAGTTCCACGCCGGGATACTTCTCTCCAATGGGCTCGAAGGCATCAGTCATCTCCTCGAAGCTGCATTCGCCTACAGGTTCGATGTAGAGCTCGGGCACATAGTTCTCGGCCTCGGTCTGGCGTATGGCCAGAGCGGCCTTTGTACCGCGCCTTATTGCAAAATGGGTGTCGCCACCGCTTGCCGGCTCATAGTCCCAGATGGCGCGCACCTTGGCGCAGAGACCCTTGAGGGTGTAGTTGATCTCTCCGTTGGCAAATACCTCCAGAACGCCGTCCTTGACGTTCTTCTGAAGGAATTCAGGGAACTCGTCAAGGCCAGTGGACTTCTTGAATTCAGCGGCTGTGAGATTTGTGCTCCAGTGGCTTGCCGAAGTCACCTCGACATCCTTTCTGTAATCTATCGCCTGCTCAGGAAAGCATTCCCACTGGACCAGGTCCACAAGGTGGACCATCACGTCGGCAATGCCTTCGCCCTGCTGGGCCACGTCGTAGAACCATGCGGGGCGGGTGAGTGCCTTGCCGGAGACGTTCTTGTAGAAGCAGTGGACGCTCTCCATCATTATTCCGGGGTTCTCGGGCGTGCCCTGCACCTGCTCGCCGAAGATTTCGGGAATCTGCGCTATCTCCTTCTGGAGCATGCTTGTGATCTCGAACCTCTCGGTCATTATGTCGTAGAGGACGATGCCCTTCTTCTCGGCAGTCCTGAAGCATTCTTCAAGCAGGCCGAAATTCCGGGAATCGATGGCCATGGGCTTGTCGGCCAGGACGTTGATTCCAGCATCGAGCGTCTTCTTGATGTACTCGGTCTTCTTGGCATTGTTGCCTGCCGTGACCATCACGTTGCCCTTCTTCTCCTCGATCATCTTCTCGAGGAAATCATCGCCCTGATAGATCACTTCATTCCAGGCTGTGGGCTCTTCCTCGCGTGTGTTGTATGCCTTGATCTTCGCAAGGTGCTCCTCAAGCTCTGACCCACCGGGAGAATACACGTATACGTCAGGTGAGACCTGCGCATATTGGGTCTTCTGGACCAATGCGGCATGGAAATGGCCCGGGTCGAGCGTTATCAGTGTCACCTGACCGTCGCCAGCCTTGGGAGAACATGAAGCTGCCGTCACGAGGGCGGCAGCCATCAGAATTGCCTTATTCATCTGCATATTGCTTGAACAGTTCATCTATTCCCGCTTCCTTGGGATCGCCCTTGTGCACAAGCACACGATATCTGAGATTGACCTTGTCGCCCTTCCTGTAGTATGTGGCCTTGTCGTCCTCAGGCCACCAGTAAGGAGTAGGGGACATGAAGCCGTAGTCACGTGTGAACCACTTTGACGGGAACCCGGGATTGCCAGGATGCTGCAGGATTGCTATGCCTTCAACGCCGGACTTGCGCTCGCCGTAGAAGTCCATCCATGCTGCCTCCACTCCGAAGGTTTCGCCCTCGCCCTCGGCGCCGTTGCTGTTGATCAGATGGCCGCCCTGTGGAACGGTAAGGTCGGTTGCAATGCGTGCGCTGAAAAGAGAGTGGTTGGTCTTGAGTATGGTCACGTCCATGAGCATCTCCATCTTGACTTCGAAGTCAATCTGGTAGAGGTCCTTGCTGGGAGCGGTGATGGTGATCCTGCGCCTGTCGGCAACCGGAGCCTCGGCATCAGGGCGCTGCCAGATGCATTCATCTTCGATGACGGCCTTGTAACTGCCTGATTCAACCACTTTTGCACCGCTTGATATGATGCGGCCGCGCTCAAGTCCTTCCTGCCAGTAGTTGCCACCGTTGACGAGGTCGCAGCCGAAGAAGAGAGACGAGTGATGCGGATACATACCGTTCCTCATGCTTGTCACGCTGCCTCCGGAAGCAGGCCCGTTGACGGGGAAGAAGAAGGGGTACTTCTCGTCGTCCTCGAAACGGTAGCTTGTGAAGAATGAGTCGCCTATCGTCACGTCGATCCTGTTGCCGATACGCTCTGCATAGACCTTGCGGCTTGTAGAGTATTCGTTCCAGAGCTCTTCGGCACGTTCAGCCGTCATCTCGCCGTCGTACGCAACGACTCTGTAGCGGAGGGTATAGCTCTTGCCGGGCTCGAGCACCCAGTCCACGCTCTTGGCAGGGCAGAAGCAGACGTATGCGTCGCCGCGGCCCCCGTTGGAATTCTGGTCCCAGATGCGCAGCTGCTCGGGAGAGTCATAGTTGGCCGGGTCTGACATGAACATGAAGCCTGCCATCTGATCGCCGTTGGCACCGTTGGTGTAGATCCAGTCGGCACGGGACTGGTCGATCTCGGGACGCTCGATGCCTTCTGAGGTGACCATGGTGCAGTTCTCGTTGGTCCATTCCTCAGTGCAGCGGCAGCTGAATCCCTGGTAACGGTATGCCTTGATGGTCACGGCCTTGCCTGTACAAGGAGTGAGCGTGGACTCGAAGTCCCAGACATACGCGCTGTCGGCATCCCAGGCCTTCACTGTCCAGATCTCGTCCATTATCTTAGTCTCGCTGCCGGGAGTGAATGCGATGTGCTCGAGCTCAGCCTTGAAACCGGCGGTCCTGCCGTCGGCGAATGTCTCGGGCACGCCTACGGCCCTTACGGTGCCAAGGCTGTCGCCGAGGTTCCAGAGGTCATACACGTTGCCGTCGTACTCCACCCTGGTCCAGGGATTCCAGATACCGTAGTGGTGCCTGTGGTCCTCGGGCTGTATCCTGGTGAACACGAAGCCTGAAGGAGTGTATGCGGGATGGATGTAACCGCTGCGGGCATACAGGTCGCTCACGCCCTTGGGTGCCTCGGTCACGGTGTACTTGTATGCAAGGACGGGCTTTTCGCCGCTGCGGATGATGATGTTGTCTCCGTCGTCGATGACGTTCATCTGCGGAACTGCAGTGCATCCGACGGCAAGCAGGGCCAGTGCTATAAGTGCCTTTCTCATAATCCTCTCTTTATCGCGTATGGGAATCGTTCAGGACGGCTCAGCATTGCGTTGGCCTCATCGTCGTTGATGAATCGCTCGAGAGTCGGATCCCAATACAGCTTGCGTCCCAGCTTCATCGCTATGTGCTGAAGCAGACATACAGAGCATGAACGGTGGCCGACCTCGGCAGGGGAGATGGGCTGCTGGCGTGTGCGTATCGCATTGAGCCAGTTCAGGTGATGGTCGTCGCTGACCGTAAGGTGGATATCGCTGTCAGAAAGGGGAGCGAGCAGCTTCTTGTCGGACACCACAAGCGGGCTGCCTGCGAAGGTCGTGGGATCGTTTGCGGATGCCTTGTAGTCGCCGCGGCAGACAAATACCCAGCCGTCGTCGCCCGTAAAAAGGATGCCGTTGGGCTTCTGCTCAGACTCAGTCAAGCCGTACACCTTCACGCCGTTTGCGTAGAGCATCTCGGTATGGTAGTCGCCATGTACGTCCCAGAGCCCTTCGGTAGGGAAGTCGGCAGTTCCTGAGATCTCCACGGGACCAGTGTACTCGGTGCCCATTGCCCACTGCGCTATGTCGAAGTGATGGTTGCCCCAGCCGGTGATCATGCCGGCGCCGAACTGCTCGCAACGGAGCCAGCCGGGGCGGCCGTAACCCTGCTGAGGGTGTACGCGGTCCTCTGTGTAAGGAACGTAAGGAGTCGAGCCAAGCCACTTCTCGTAGTTGAAGCCTGTGGGAACATGCGTGGGAGTGGCGTCGCCGCCTGCAGGGTCGCCGGGAAGACGGATCTCGACCTCGCGGAGAGTTCCTATCCTGCCGTTGCGTACGATCTCGCTTGCGATGCGGAACTGCTCCCATGAGCGCTGCTGCGTGCCGAGCTGGAAGATGCGGCCGGTGGCATTGACGGCGTTGCTCATCAGACGGCCTTCAGCAATAGTGAGGGAAGTGGGCTTCTCGAGATATACGTCCTTTCCGGCACGAACTGCATCGATGGCTATCTTTGCATGCCAGTGGTCCGGTGTGCAGATGATGACTGCATCGATTTCAGGATTGGCCAGCAGTTCTTCGTAGTGCTCGTATGTCTTGATGTCGTCGGTCTTGCCGAACTTCTCCTGGCGGAAATCGTTCACATACCTCACTGCCTCCTGAACACGGTGGGCGTCAAGGTCGCAGACGGCGATGATGTGCGCATACTCGAACTTCATCACACCGGGCATGTCGTGGTCACGGGCAATGCGTCCGCAACCGATGACTCCGATGTTGATGCGGTTAGAAGGGGCATTCTCACCCCTGAGGGTCTTCGCCTTTATGAACATGGGTGCTGCAAAAGAAGGCATGGCTGCCAGGCCTGCGCCGGCAACCATGCTTGATTTGAGAAAAGTTCTTCTGTTGATAGGTTCCATGATTCAGCAATTAGAACTTCCAGCCTACACTTACGAACATGCTGTTGGACTTGATGTGAACGTCCTTTACAGGGCTGAGGTTGAGGAAACCGACCTGGCCGCCGATGCCGACTGTGAAGTGCTCTCTGAATGTGAGGAGAAGCTCATCGTCCATACCGATGTCGAATCTCTTCAGAGGGTCGTCATAGTTATCGCTGTACATGTTGATCTTGGTGTCACCTACCTTTACTGTACCCTTGGCTGCGAAGCCTGCATAAAGACCGATCATGGGGGTGATGACTACTCCGCCGAAATCGAGGTTGTAGAAAGCGTGAACGGGAATGTCGACGTTGGTGAGGGCCACTGTAGTCTTGATTTCCTTTGAGTGCAGCTTATGGCCGGCAAGACCCACGCCAAGCTCGATACCTGCGTTCTGGCCGAACTCGCATATCTGGTACATTGCCCTGACCTGAGGGGTCATCCTGGTCTTTCCAGTGTTCTCTGCGTCGTTTGATGAGTAGTCTCCGGCACCGATGCCTGCCTCTATACGGAGCTGTGCGTTGGCGCTGATTGCCGCTGCGGCAATGAGAGCGATAGTCAAGATGATCTTTTTCATTTTCTGTGATTATTTTAAACTGTTGATTACACTTGTGTTTGCCTTGTTGATCACGCTGTAGTCGAACTTCTCGACCTTGCGGTCGTAGGTGAGAAGGCCGTTCAGCTCACCTTCGCAGTCGGTGGTCTGGGTGTACACGGCGGCCGAGCATCCGGTCTTCACGAAGTCCTTCAGCAGTTCGGTGTAGTATACGTAGTTGTTCTGTGCCTGCTCGGCGTCCTTGAGGCCGCCGTAGCCCCAGCCTGCGTTCTCATGCCAGGTGTGTCCGGGAACTGCACGGCCTATACCGCCGTACTCGCCCAGAACCATCACGAAACGTGACTCGAATGCGTTCATGGCCGGCTGCGGATAGTGATGGATGTCGATTATGTCGCCTGCAAAGAAGTAGTTGCCGCCTGATGACTCGTTCACGAGTCTGGTGGGATCCTGTGCCCTTGTGAACTCGACCACCTTCTTAGTGTCGAACTGGCCCCATGCCTCGTTGAAGGGAACCCATACCACGATGCTGGGGAAGTGCTTGAACTGGGCTATGATCTCGGCCCATTCTCGGTAGTAGTTCTCTTTCCACTGCGCGGGGATGTTGGCCTCGGTAGGGTTCATGAAGCTGTCGCTTGACCAGCTGTGCTGCTGGTGCTTCACGACCTCCTCAGAGCGGCCGGTCTCCTCTTCGCTGGCTCCGTCGGCGATGGCGGGCATGTCCTGCCAAACTACGATTCCGAGCACGTCGCACCAGTAGTACCAGCGTGAGGGCTCTACCTTGGTGTGCTTGCGTATCATGTTGAATCCCATCTCCTTGGTCTTCTCTATGTCGAAGCGCAGAGCCTCGTCGCAGGGGGCAGTGTAGAGGCCGTCGGGCCACCAGCCCTGGTCAAGGGGACCGAACTGGAACATGATCTCGTTGTTGAGTGCGAGGCGCTTGTAGCCGTTGATGTTCTTCTCGTCCCTCATCACTGTGATCTTGCGGCATGCGGTGTAGCCGTCAACGCTGTCGATGACCTTTCCGTCGCGCGCGATGGTCACATTGATTCCGTAGAGGAAGGGGGAGTCTGGTGTCCAGAGCTTCATGCCGTCGACGGGTATGGAGACGTTGGCACCTTTGGCAGTTGCGATCTCCTTGCTGCCGTCGAGAAGCTTGACTGTCACCTCGTCGCCGTCCTGAAGACCGGCTGCGTCAACGTCCACGTTGACCAGACCTGCATCGATGTCGGAGCTTGCATAGAAATCGGCCACGTGGGTCTTCTCAACGGGCTCCATCCATACGGTCTGCCAGATGCCGCTGACTGAGGTGTACCATATTCCTGAAGGCTTGGTCCACTGCTTGCCGCGGGGCTGATAGGCGTGGTCGGTGGCGTCGAGCACCTTCACGCGTATAGTCTGTTTGCCTGACTTCTTGAGGAAGGGGGTGATGTCGAAGCTGAACTCGGTGTAGCCGCCCTGGTGCATTCCGGCCTTCTGGCCGTTGACCCATACCTCAGCCTGCCAGTCCACTGCCTCGAAGTGCAGCAGCACGTCCTTGCCCTTCCACTGTGAAGGAACGGTGAATGTCCTTTCATACCAGAGGGCCTCGTTGTCGGCAAGAGTCCTGCCCACGCCTGAGAGGGATGATTCCACTGCGAAAGGTACCAGTATCTGGCCTTCGGCGGTGAACTCGCTCGCCTCTGCGGGGGTGATTGCGTAACTCCAGAGACCGTTGAGGTTCATCCACTCGGTGCGTACCATCTGAGGGCGGGGATACTCTGCCCATACGTTCGACGGGTCGATCTTCTCTGCCCATGCGGTCTTGATTCTGTCTCCTGCAGGAGCCCATGCGGGGGCCTTGGTTGCAGCGGATGCGCTCGCTGCAAGTGTGGCGAGCACAAGGACTGTTGTGATTTTCTTCATCATATCAGTTGTTGTTTGTGTATTTCGGGATTATGTGGTTCTGCACTACCGTGCCTATATATTTCCTGAGCTCTTCGCCCTGCAGTATCTCCACTTCCTCGCTGAGGCCCAGCACGAAGCGTCCGGCGCCCTGCGCCTTGGCGATGCCGGTCTCGAGTATCCAGCCGTCGCCGTCCTGGCGGACGTCCTTCTCGGCCAGAGGGTGCTCTTCCAGCAGAAGGTTCTTCGCAAGGCTCGACATCCTGAGGACTATGGTCTCGACAGGTTCGCCCGACATGCCGAATGCGTCGGTCGGCTCTTCGTGATGCTTCGCTTCAGCGGTCCAGGGGTCGTTGAGCAGTTTGGTCTCTCCTATTCGGCTGATCTTGAACACTTTGTTCCTGCCGTCCTCGAGGTCGTAAGCCCATACGCCTATGAAGTTGGAGGTGAAGGAGAAAGGCTCCACGTGCCTGTCCCGTACCTGGCGTGAATGGCCTGATTCGTAGTTCCTGAGTATTACCTGCTTTTTGTATCTGGCCGCCTTTGACAGGGCGTCTATGTTCTCGGCGTTGCTCTGGTTGTCGACGTAGTTCCTGACTGAAGTGGAGTCGTAGATCGACGCCAGCTTCCTGTGCAGGCCCGCCTTCAGGGAGTTTGTCTGGTCAAGGTGGTCGATGAGCCTGTTGACCAGGCATGCCTCTTCCTTCGAGAAGTAGATGAGGTTCTCGAGGTTGCTGCAGCTGGGCGACATCTGCGCAATCCTGAACACGCCTCCGCTCTTCCTCTCGACCACGAAGCCGGCGTCCTTGAAAGTCTCAATGTACCTGTAGAACGTGCGCCTCGACATCTCCAGTTCCTTGCAGAGCTCGGGGACCTTGTAGACCCTCGGCCCCGACAGGATCTGGATCATCCTGAGCAAACGCTCTATCTTGGCCTGCTCTATCATCCGCTAGAGTTTCTTGAGGACCACGTTGCGGAACTGGATGGGACCGCCCTCGCTCTGGAGTGCGATGTGGCCGCCGTTGACCTCGTCCTTGCATTCGTTGATGAACACGCCGTTCACGTAGGTGCTGATGTTTCCGTCAACCACCGTGATCACTGCCTGGTTCCACTCGCCGGGCTCCTTCTCTGCGGAGTCGGCCATGCGCTCCTTGCGGCCTATACCGCCCTCAGGTGCTTCCACGCCTTCGAGCTTGGAACCGCCCAGAGCCAGGAACTGGCCTGCGTTGCCGGCCTGCAGCTGGTGCTCCACGCAGTTGGGGAAGGGGGCGCTGAGAGCCTTGATGTTGAGGAACACGCCGCTGTTGGCGGGTTCTTCGGGCCAGCGCCATTCTACGGAGATCTCATAGTTCTCGTACTCCTCGAGGGTGTACATGTAGCCGAAGGGAGTGCCTGTTATGCTGATGACGCCGTCGGCTGCCGAGAACACGTCGGAAGCGGCTACGGAGTCGTCGGCCAGGACGAATCCCCATCCGTCGAGGTCGCTGCCGTTGAAGAGCTGGATGCTGTCATCCTTGGGAGCGCAGGACGCGAATGCGAGTGCTGCTGCTATGGTCAGTGCGATATACTTTTTCATAATCTTCAAAGTTATCAAAATTAGCCTTCATTTCAAAAGTAAATCAGTAAATTTGGAACATCATTCCAAGCGTTATGAGATATCGTGCCATTTTTGCGGCCGCAGCCGCCCTCATCGTCAGTTCATGCGGAAACATAACACCGGAGCAACTTACCTGCGAGTATGCAGTGAATCCGGAAATCATCGACGTGGTGCAGCCTCGTCTGACCTGGATAAATAGTGTCCCTGCCAGTCTCAAGGTCACAAAGTATAACGGAGAACATCAGACTGCTTATCAGATCAGAGTGGCTTCGTCGCCGAAGTCGCTTCGCAAGGCTGACCTCTGGAACAGCGGCAAGGTCGAGTCCGACCAGTCTCTGCTCGTCAAGTACGAGGGAAGCGTACTGCACTCCCGCCAGCAGTGCTGGTGGCAGGTTCGCGTGTGGGATGCAAAGGGCCACCGCTCAAAATGGAGCAAGCCTGCCCGCTGGGGCATGGGACTCCTTGAGCAGAGCGACTGGAAAGCCCAGTGGATAGGCTCTCCCTGGCAGGGTGAGCAGGGTCGGGACCAGATTGAAGGTGCCCCGTACAGCCCGTCTCCGCTTCTTCGCAAGTCCTTTGAAATCAATAAGAAAGTGAAGAGTGCAAAGGCATACGTAACTGGCCTTGGACTCTTTAAGTTCTATGTCAACGGCGAAAAGGTGGGAGATGCTGAACTGACTCCCAACGAGACTCTCTATGGTCACCGTCCCGGACTGGTGGACTGTTATCTGCCACTCGACGATACCAGGTTCCGTAATTATAAAGTCTTCTATCTTGGCTACGACATCACCGATGAATTGCAGCAGGGTGAGAACGTGGCTGGTGCCATGTTGGGCTGCGGATTCTATGATGTCAACAGGAATTGGACCCTTTCATACGGTTCGCCCCGTTTTATATGCCAGATTGAAATCGAATACACCGACGGCACTGCCGAAACAATCGTTTCCGATGACAGTTGGATGGCTCATGAGGGCCCGATAGTGGTGGACGGCATGTACGACGGCGAAACATACGACGCCCGTCTTGAGCAGCCCGGCTGGAATGCCCCCGGCGCCGAGCTTGATTCCGACTGGCAGCCCGTGGCAATGCGCAAGGCCCCCGACGGTGAGCTCCGCGCCCATTTCTATACCTCCGACCGCGTGATGGAGGAAGTCGCTCCCAAGAGTATCACCGCCCTCGAGGACGGCTCGCTGGAACTCGACTTCGGCGACTATCTTACCGGATGGCTGCACTTCCGCCACATCGATGCCGCACCCGGCGACAGCATCAAGGTCGAATACCTCTGCGAATCTGCAGGCAACGGCCCTGGAATATACGTTGCCAAGGGCACTGGAGACGAGGAGTATTCCGCCAGCTTCACCTGGTTCTGCTTCGACAAGGTCCGCATCAGCGGCTATCCCGGCGAACTGCTGCCCGAGAATGTGACTGCCGAGTCGGTTTATGCCGATGTCGAAACCACCGGAAAGTTTGCCTGCTCAAACGACCTGTTCAATCAGATCAACCATATCTGGTGGCGCGCCCAGACCGACAACATGCATCTTGGAGTGCCTACTGACTGCCCCCAGCGCGAGAAGGACCCCTACACAGGCGACGGCGAACTTGCCTGCGTGACTGTGATGCACAACTTCGACGCCCGTGCGTTCTATACCAAGTGGATACGCGACATGATAGACTGCCAGGACGTCGAGACCGGCTATGTGCCCAACGGCGCCCCCTGGCATCCCGGATGCGGCGGTGGAGTAGGCTGGGGCGCAGCGATGAACATCGTGCCCTGGGAGTTCTACGTCCATTACGGCGACAAGGACCTTCTGGAGGAATGCTGGATCCCCATGACCGAGCAGCTCCGCCACATGCGCAGCTGGCTCAGGCCCGACGGCACCATGCACCAGCAGATCTCTCATGACGGAGAGGTCGTTTACTTCTTCAACCTCGGCGACTGGCTGCCGCCCTTCGAGAATCCTGCCGACGAGCTCGTGCATACCTATCTGCTCTGGAAGTGCACCGACATCACCGCCAAGGCCGCCGAGGCTCTTGGCAAGGCGGCTGAGGCTGCAGAGTATCGTGCTCAGGCTCAGGAAGTTGCCGATGCCTTCAACCGCGTGTTCTACGACCCTGTGAACAAGACTTACGGCGACTACGGCTCCAATGTGATTGCGCTCAAGCTGGGTGTCCCGGAAGACAGGAAGGCTGACGTTCTGCAGACCCTCAAGGAAGAGATTGCACGCTATGACGGCCACCTGAACACCGGCATCGTGGGCACTTCAGTATTCTTCGAGATGCTTGCCGAGAACGGCCTGAACGAGCTCGCATACGAGGCCATGAACAAGCGTGACTTCCCCAGCTTCGGCTGGTGGCTCGAGCAGGGCGCATACACTACCTGGGAGGCCTGGAACGGCGAGAATTCGCACAACCATCCCATGTTCGGCAGTGCCCTCACATGGTTCTACCGTCAGGTGGCAGGCATGCGTGAGGACGAGTCACAACCCGGTTACAGGCATATCATCTTCAGCCCCATGCCCTGCGGCGACCTGACATGGGCTGTATACGAGAACCGTACACCTTATGGCAAGGCACGTATACGCTGGGACATCACCGACGGTGTGATGCATGCAGAAATCACCGTTCCTGTGGGATGCACAGCAACGGTGAATATTCCTCAGACGGACGGCTCGGTGAAGACCACCGAAGTCGGAAGCGGAGTCTACGAATTCTAGAAATTGCGTTCTATCACCAGTCGGATGATCTCGTCTCCCATGTAGGCGGGATCTCCGGCGTAGTCTATCATCACGCCGCCGAGAGGGGTCTTGTCGGCAGACTCGGCGAGCCACTTGCATACTTCGGGAGCAACTGCCTCGGCGAACTCGTGGGGGCGGGGAAGTCCATCCCTCATGAAGTAGCCTGAAACGTGGTTCACGCCCCAGCATTCGCCCTCGGCGCTTTCCTTGGCGAACTGTGCTGCGTGCTGTGCGAACGATGCTGTCTTTCCGGTGCCGCAGCTGCCGTCATCCTCCCATTCGTAGTCGTCCTGGACGTCGATGGCTGCCTTCTGCGTGCCGTCTGGGCTGACTATCGAGTCAACGCCGCCCCAGCCTGTGGCGTGGGCTCCGCAAGAGTAGCGTCCATCGTAACCGTTGCGGTTGATTACCAGCACTTTGCCACGCATCTCGCCGACGGTCATACCCTCCTTGAAAGACTCAAGAAGGACGCCCTGTTCGGCGTACTTCTTCAGAAGATTGCAGAGGCTGTCCTTCGCTGTCGAGAGCACCTCGGGAGTGAAGTCGTTGTTCTCTATCCTGAAGACTATGAGAGCGAACTCTGAGGGGTTCTCGCGGACCTTGCCGGTGATTGCCGCGAGGGCCTCGTCTGCAGTCACGCCTGTGTTGGTGTAGCTGTGCATGATGGTCATTTTGCTGAGGTCGATGCCTGTCTCGGCATTGCCGTCGAATCCGGGGCGCAGGTCGAAGAACCTGATTCCCTTGTCGAACTGCTCTGAGAGAGTGAAGCTCTGGGTGCAGGTCGCGAGGTGTGCCACCGTTCCCTTTGGAATTCCTGAGGTGGCTGCGTCGTGGGCACCGGGAATGGAGAGCTGCCATGCGGGAGTCTCGTCGGAAAGCCCCGACATCCATGAATTGAGTTCGATTTCCTTGTTGCTGCTGCAGGCCGTCATGCAGACCACTGCGGCTATGATGCTGATAAGTCCTGTGTATTTCATGCCGACAAAGTTAGCATAAATCTTTGAAACGAAGTTTCGTGTGCTTATCTTTGCGCAGATTCTATTTTATATGAAAACCACAGCAAAATCCCTGATGCTTCTTGCACTCGCGCTCTGCGCTTCATGCAAGAACAACACAGCTCCCGTCTATCCCGACAACACAAACACCATCAAGGTCGAAGCTGAAGACAGCGACGCCCAGGTGCTCGCCAAGGCCGTCGAATGCAAGCCTTCAGCCCGCCAGCAGCTCGCAATGGACGATGAGTTCATAGCATTCGTCCACTTCGGCCCCAACTCCTTCACAGGCCGCGAGTGGGGAACCGGCACCGAGGATCCCACCGTGTTCAATCCTACAGGCCTCGACACCGACCAGTGGTGCCGCGTAATGAAGGAAGCAGGCATGAAGAAGGTCGTGCTCACCGTGAAGCACCATGACGGATACGTGATCTACCAGACCAGATACACCGACCACGGCATCATGTCGTCTCCTTTCATGGACGGCAAGGGTGACGTGCTCCGCTCGCTCAGCGAGTCCTGCGCGAAGTACGGCCTCAAGCTCGGCGTCTATCTTTCACCTGCCGACCTCTGGCAGATGGAGGACGGAAACCTCTACGGCAACGAGAGCCCCATTACCATGCGCACCATCCCCAAGCAGGTCGAGGGCCGTCCGTTCGCCGACACCAGGACCTTCCAGTTCGAGTGCGACGACTACAATGAGTACTACATGAGCCAGCTCTTTGAGCTGCTCACAGAATACGGCCCCATCCACGAGATCTGGCTCGACGGCGCACACCCCAAGCACAAGGGCAACCAGCAGTACAACTATACAGCATGGCGTGAGATGATCCGCACCCTTGCACCCGACGCAGTCGTCTTCGGCCGCGAGGACATCCGCTGGGTGGGCAACGAAGCCGGCAACGTGCGCGACCTGGAGTGGAACGTCATCCCTTACACCGGCGACAATCCCGACACCATGGTCCGCTACTACGACATGACTGACAAGGACCTCGCCACCACCGCTGCACTTCTCAATGCTCCCAGGCCCTACTGGCTGCATTATCAGCCCGCTGAGACCGACACCTCCATCCGCGAGGGCTGGTTCTTCCGTGACGACGAATTCCAGGGCGTCCGCAGCGCCGACAACGTATTCGACATCTACGAGCGTGCCGTGGGCGGAAATACCATCCTCATTCTCAACATTCCTCCTACCATAGACGGCGTTCTCGGAGAGCGTGACGTGCAGACCATGGAGGAAGTCGGCCGCCGCATCCATGCCACATACGACGTGAACCTGCTTGCAAAGCGCTTCAACAAGTATGTGGAGGTAGGCCCTGAAGGTCTGGTGCTGAAGATGAAGAGAGCCGGCGAGATCAACCGTGTGATGCTCTGCGAGCCTGTAGCATACACCGGAGAGCGCATCGAGCGCTTCGCGGTCGACGTATGGAACGGAACTGAGTGGCAGCAGGTTGCAGAAGACGGCAACGTAGGCCGCAAGTGCATCGTCCGCTTCCCGACCGTGAAGACCGACAAGATCCGCGTACGCATCATCGACAGCCGCGCCCAGGCCATCCTCAGCAATGTGAGCGCCCACTTGTACGTCGAGCAGCCTTTCACCCTCAAAGGTTTCCAGTCAGAGAAGGGTTTCGTTACAATTTCTGCCGATACAGGCGACTTCAACTGGCAGCAGTGTGACGTGAACAGCGTTGCCAACCTCAATCCCAGCAGCAAGATCTTCTATACCACCGACGGAACCGAGCCCGATGAGACATCAGCCGAATACACGGAACCCTTCGCATTCGAGAACGGTATCGTGAAGGCTGTCTCATACGTGAACGGCAAGTCCGGTGATGTCCTGACTTTCCCTGCAGGCTGGTCAGGCGCAGACTGGACGATCGACATCCAGCCTTACGTCACAAAGATAGACTGCGGCAAGGTCATCGACATCAGCCGCCTCGAGTTCGTGCCCAATCTCAACAACTATAACGGTGACTATGTGAGCAAGGCCGTCACAAGCATCAGCCTTGACGGAAAGAAGTGGACCAAGGTTGCTGAAAATGAGTTCGGCAACATCATCAACAATCCTATCCCCAGGGATATCGCAAGGTTCGACGAGCCCGTGCAGGCACGCTACATCAAGATGGACGTTCTTGAGCTTGTAGGCGACGGCGACGGCTTCCAGAGCCGTGATTCCGAGATCCACGCATATTGAAAACCATCAGGACATTCTCTGACTACATCGCTTCGGTGATTCCGGGCAAGGTCAGGAAAATATCAGTGAATGCAGGCCTCGGCTGCCCCAACCGTGACGGTACGGTGGGCAGCGGAGGCTGCATCTTCTGTAACAACGATGCCTTCTGCCCCCGCTATACCCGGGGCCTCCATGGCATCACCGGACAGATAGAGGAGGGGATACGCTTCACTGCAAACAAAGGCAGGGCGGATTCGTATCTGGTATATTTCCAGTCATACAGCAACACCTACGGCCCGACCGACAAGCTGATCGGTCTTTACGAGGAGGCTCTGGCCTATCCCGGTGTGGCCGGCGTTGTGGTCGCAACCAGGCCCGACTGCCTTGCGGCTGACCTCCTTGACTATTTCGAGCATCGCTTCGGCCGTCTCGCGCCCGAAGGCCATCCTTTCCTTCTCGTGGAACTGGGCGTGGAATCCACGCTTGACAGGACTCTTGGTATCATCAATCGCGGACATGGCTATGCGTGTGCAGAAAAGGCTGTAAATGCCCTTCACGGGCGTGGAATAGCCGTCGGTGTGCATCTGATTCTCGGCTTGCCGGGAGAGACTGAGGAAGACTGGCTCCTGCATGCCCGCCGAATCTCCGGGCTGCCCATAACCACGCTCAAGCTCCATCAGCTCCAGATCATAAAAGGCACCGCCCTCGAGCGCATGTATGCAGACAATCCGGGCATAGTCTCGCTGCCCACGGCAGAAGAATATGCCGCCTCTGTACGCCGCTTCGTCGCGGCACTCAGAGACGGCATCTATCTTGACCGTTTTGTTTCAGAGACTCCCAGAGACATGGTGATCGCACCCTCCTGGGGCCTGAAACCATCAGAATTCCAGAAACTTCTCTAGAATATCCATTTGAATATCTTCACTACCAGCGCGATGATCACCGCTGCGATGTACACGACAATCGCAATGGCGTATACTATCGTGTACAGTATCAGGCCCACTACCGAGGTGGTCGCAAGCGCAAGTCCGAAGTAGTTCAGCACCATGAACACAGCCGTGCACAGCAGCGCAATGCCCAGGAACTCGGCCATGCCTCCGACTATGTAGGCGGGCACGTTGCTGAACTTGCGCTTGGAGTTGTCCTTGTTCACGATTATCGACCTGATCACCAGCAGTATCACCAGGAACAGGATGGACTGTGTGAGTCCGGCGAACGGATACAGCAGGCTGACCTTGGTGCTGTTCATGAACGCGAATATCTTGGGAACCGGGTTGATGTTCTGGTAGAAGGTGAAGATGAGGGGAGTGAGGCCAAGCACCGCAGCCCAGAAGACAATGTCCAGGCCCATCTTGTAGAAGGTGTTGAGCCTGTCGTCGATGATGGCGTTCAGATTGTCTATCTCCTTGCCCTGCCCGTATGTGCCGAGCTTCTTTGCCTGCTGGAGCTTCCGCCTTCCTCTTAGTGCGCCGAAGGCACTGAACGCATCGCTCCTTGCCTCTTTGACTATGTCCTCACTGTACTCCGTGATGGGGGAGTCGCCGGGGATGAACTCGCCATTGTACACTGCGCACTGGTATTCCTTGCCCTTGTAGCTATATTTTATGTACTGCAGGTCGCAGTTGAGCACTCTCGAGCTCTGGAAGAGCAGGCATCCGCCGTTGCTCTTGAAGCTGTGCTGGTCGATGAACTCGTTCATCGTACCGTTGCACAGGCTTGACCAGGGTATGATGTCGTGGGCAAGCTGCTTGCTGTCCTCCATCTGGAACACGTTATCGCCGGTCAGGCTGCCGCGCTTGTCAAGCACTTCCTGGAACTTGCCCACCCGGCTGTCGAAGTGATACTTCTTCAGCAGGTCGCTGGACAGGTTGCGCTGGATGTAGTAGTAATGACGCAGATGGCCGTAACCTGAACATCCGTCGCAGGTGACCTTGCCATTGCCATGGCAGCTGCTGCAGGTCAACTTTCCTGAGCCGCCGCAGTATTTGCATGTGTGCCTGCCGCTGCCGCCGCAGCTGCTGCACTTCTTCTTGCCGGTGCCTCCGCAGGCAGAGCAGGAATAGTACTTCCATTCGCGCTTGATGTATCCGCCGGGGTGCTGGGAGTCATAGATGGTCTTGCTCTCCTCGCGGGCCACCCTTCCGGTGCCGCCACAGCTGCTGCACTGGTTGTAGCCCTTTCCGTAGCATGACGAGCACTGGTAGTCGCCGTTTCCGTGGCAGTGGCCGCATCTTACCGAGCCGTTGCCATTGCAGCTTGAACATTTGATCTTGCCTGTGGTGCCGCACTTGCTGCAGTCAGTGACCCAGTCAGAGTCCTTCACCGTGTAGCTCTCCTGCTTGTCGGTGAAGGGTGTGACGTCCTTGAAGTTGTACTCCCAGGCATGTATCTGCGACGCGGTCGTGTACTTGCGAGGCCCTGAGGCGGTCGAATACGTAGGCTCCTTGTCTTCCTGTACCGAGCGGTGCTCGAACTGGCTCCTGAGCTCGCATACGAGTATGGGGCAGCTGCACACTTCGAGGAACTTGACGTGGTCGCCGTAGTCCACGAAGGGATGGCCGCTCTTCTCACGTGAGTAGCTGTTTATCATCGACCTGAGCATCTGCTCCCTGGCCGAGTCAAGCTCTATTGGCTTGTATAGTGTGAATCTCTCGTCCATGTCCTAGTCGAAAAAAGCTTCCTTGATCCTGATCACGGCCATCACGATGAACACGATGAGGGCCAGCATCATGTATATTGTGAGCCCTGGGCTGTAGCCTTCCGGCTTCCAGACTGCAGGCTTGTCGGTATCCTTGTCCTTGCCGGAGTGCAGCAGGGAAAGGGTCTTTGTGATCCGTTTGAATCCCTTGACCTCGGCCTCGGGATTCTCCTCGTCATGGATGGCTACTTCCTTGTAGACATACTTCATGTCCTGGAAGTACTTCTTGAAAGCAATCTGGCTGTATGCCTTTGATGTCTTCTGCCAGGTCTTTCCGGTGAACAGCGAGTCGATGGGGATCTCTGGATCCCTTGTGCGCAACGCCTGTTGCTCCTCGGGTGGTGCAGTCAGCACTGCCCTCACGTTCTTGAAAGGGTGGCATGAGCAAAGGCAGAGCAGTGCCGCTGTCAGGAGTAGCAATTTCTTCATAAACTATTTCTTGTTCCTTTCTTTCCAGAGCTTGGTCATGTCCTCGAGGGTCTTGCCCTTGGTCTCAGGAACCATCTTGGCCACGAAGATTGCGGCTGCGATGCAGAACAGGGCATAAAGACCGTATGTGAAGGCGTGTCCGAATGCGTCGCCCATTGCACCAAGTTTCATGTTGTACATGGGCACGAAGGTCGATGACACTGCGAAGTTGGAGATCCACTGTGCTGCCACTGCGATTGCAACTGCGCCGCCGCGGATGGTGTTGGGGAAGATCTCAGATATGAGCACCCAGCAGATAGGGCCCCAGCTGAACATGAATGATGCGCTGTAGACCATGATGCTGACCACTGCGAATGCGGGCGGCATGCCGCCGATGACGCTGTTGAGGGTTACACCAAGTGCACCGAGAGCCATTCCGAGCGAGCCCCAGAAGAGCAGGGGCTTGCGGCCTATCTTCTCGACTGTGAAGATTGCCACGCAGGTGAATGCTATGTTCACGATGCCCATGAGCACTGTCTGGACCATAGGGTTCTCCATTCCCATTGAAGAGAAGATGCGGGGTGCGTAGTAGAGCACGGCGTTGATGCCCACGATCTGCTGGAATACGCTGAGCATGATGCCCACGAAGATGCAGACCCAGCCGTAGGTGAGGAGCTTCTCCTTCTTCTCGGTGACGGTCTCCTTGATCTGTTCGAGGATCTCGCGTGCCTTCTGCTCGCCGTTGATCTTGGTGAGGACCTTCATTGCCTTGGCGTCCTGACCGGTCATTGCAAGGTAGCGAGGAGTCTCGGGAACGAGGAGGATGAGCAGGGTGAACAGGCCGGCGGGAACGCACTCAGTGACGAACATCACGCGCCAGCCGATGGTCTGGTACCACTGAGGGTCCACGTTGTTGATGAGCGTGCTGATGGGGCTGTGGTGGCCCTTCATGATGATGAAGTTCACGAAGTAGACCACGAGCTGGCCGAATATGATTGCGAACTGGTTCCAGCTTACGAGGGTGCCGCGCTTGTCGGCAGGAGCAACCTCAGCGATGTACATCGGGCAGAGGGCTGAAGCCATGCCGACTCCTATGCCGCCAAGTACACGGTAGAAGTTGAATGCGATGAGCAGACCCAGGGTAGGGGTGGATGCGTCGATGCTTGTGATGAAGAAGGGGAACTCGGGGTAGTACGAGCCCGCAGCGCTCAGGAAGAAGCAGACGCCTGCTATGAAGAGGCTCTTCTTGCGGCCGAACTTGCCGGCGAACAGGCCTGAGATGGCGCTTCCGATGATACATCCGAGCAGTGCGCTGGATGATGTGATTCCGTGAAGGAAGTCGGTGTAGGTGAAGTCTTTTGCTCCCTTGAAGAACATCTGGAGTCCGCCTTCGGCGCCGGAGATGACAGCTGTGTCATATCCGAAGAGAAGGCCTCCGATCACGGCAACGAGCACGATGCCGAAGAGGTAGGTTTTAGAACCCTGTTGTGAATTTGTCATAGAATTATTTGTTTATCAGTTGATTGTCAATATTCCAGCATTATGTTGTCGACCTCCAGCACGTTGCCTGTCTCGCCCACGTATGGGCCAAGGCTGCCCGAGGAGATGATGAGAATTGCGTGCGTGACCTTCTCGTCGGCTGCGGCCCATCCGTCCTCATGTATGACCTTGCTCCTGCCCTTGCTGTTCACTGCCTGCAGTGCACGTGTGTTGCAGAGAAGGTCCATGTATGGCTTGTAGGCCGGGTCCTTCGAAGCGTCGCCGTAGATTACAGGAACGCGCAGCCTGCTGACCCAGCCGGATGTCGACTGTGTTATATGGTAGACGGCCGTTCCGACCCTCTTTGCATGGATGTTGCCCTGCTCGTCCTCCCAGCGGTTCTGGAGCAGGAGAGTGACTTCCGCGGCGTCGAAGCCGGCAAAGGACTGTGTCTTGAAAGTGGTGCCCTTGGTCAGGGTGCCGGAGTTCTTCATGGAGGCCTTGTAGTCGAGGACGATGGCCTTGGGCCTCTCGGTGAAGGGTATTCCCCAGTCCATTGAGGAGTAGGGGTCGCTGATGCCGGTGATGGGCTCCTTCATCTTTCCCCAGATGAGAGTGCCCTGAACCAGGACGTTCACGTTGATCAGACCTGCCACTCTGCATGACGCGTAGGCCGTCTCGAGCCTGGCGCACTTTCCGCTCGGGCCCTGGCTCGGAGTGACGTTGCAGCTGGTCTTGGTGATTCCGGCGACCACCGCGTAGGCATTGGAGCTTGCCCATCGGGTGTTCCTGTAATAGAAAGCATTGTTGCCGTCGATGGTGTCGTTGGGAGCTACGTTGTAGATGGTCTTGGTCTCGCCTCCGAGTATACCCGATTCGGTGATATTCCTGACCGTCCACTGCTCGAAGTCGCCCATCGGGACCTTGCGGAGCTGCTGCGCCGGGCACAGTGCATGCGCGGCCAGAAGCATGGTCGCGACGCAGAGAATATGTCTTGTGAACCGGTACATAATGGGCAACAATAGCAAAAATAACTAAAATTGTTGTTATTAGGAAGCTTTGCCCAAAAGAACTACAGCCCTTTCGATTTGCAGTAGCCTAATCCGTTTGGGTAGGTGCCTGACACGGTCAGCCTGTGTATGGGTGCATCCTCCATCCAGAGCACCTGCACACCCTTGCGGTCATGCGCTAGTACGAATCCACCCTCCACGTCCCATGAGGCCGATTCTACCTTGCCGTTCACGGTGTATTTGCCCGGAGCCTCCCAGCTTATCCTGGCCTGCACGGGCATTATCTCGTTGAAGAAGAAGTCGGCTATCTTGAGTTTGATCAGTCTGTGGTTGGCGTTGGGAGTCTTCTCCTTGCCCGTGGTGTTGAGGGCGTGGCCCTCGCCGGCGAATGAGTACATCCTGCTCTTCAGACCGCATGCCCGGGCCGTGCTGTCGATGCATACCGAGCCGTACATCTTCTCTGACAGCAGCTGCGAGATGGCCTCGCCGGCACTGCTGAATGGGTAGCCCTCAGCGTAGGGGACCACGTTGTCGGCGTCGCCGTGGAATGACACTATGTCGGTCTTGCTGTTGTGGATGATGTCGGGGTTGCTCACGGCTCCCCACATGTTTGCGATGGCCTTGATGTGGAACTTGGCCTTGATGTCGTTGCCGCTGCCGTCGATGGGCCCAAGGTCGTTGCCGTTGAAGAGGCCCTTGCCGCCGTGGCTGCTCTCGGGACGGTCCTTCTCGGTCATGAACGCCAGGTTGAGGGCAGTTATGCTGCCTGCGCTGGAGCCGGCCACGAACAGCTGCTCAGTGTCGATTCCGTACTCGTCGGCATGGCTCACAAGGAAGCGCATTGCCGCGTGGGCGTCCTGCAGCGCCACGTATCCGGCGCGCTCTATCTCGCCCTTGCCAAGGTGGAAGCCCATCCTGTAGTTGATGCTGGCGGTTATGTAGCCCATTGATGCGAAGTGCCTGCAGAAGTCGACGTAGGCCGGTTCCTTCTTGTCGCCAACGTAGAACGCACCGCCGTGCATGAAGAGTATGAGCGGCCTCTTTCCTTCCAGCCCCTCGGGCTGATATACGTCCATCTTGAGGTCCAGGTCCTTGTGCCTGAAGCTCTTGACGTAACCCTGGGTGAAGGCCTTGCTGACCTCGGCCTCCACGCCGGGCAGGCTTGTCCAGTAGCCCCTGACCTTGGCGTAGCAGATGTTTTCGGTCACCTTGACCTTGCAGAAAGGATTGCGGAACATCGAGGTGTCGGCCATGGTGAACTCAGGTGCGGCGTACTTGCTGTAAGGCAGCTGGGAGAGCTTCATCCTGCGGCTGACTCCGTCAGTTTCGAGGTTGAGCCTGCGCCTTCCGAATTCTGCACTGAAGTCGTGCCTTGCGGCGCTCGTGTCAGAGACCGGGACGTAGTAGACGCCCCGGGCGGTGCCGTCGCTGGCCGAGAAGGATTCGAAATTCACGAAATATTGCTTTCCCTCGAACTTTGCAGTGTACCAGCAGCCCGTTTCGGGTGCTTCCCCGTCCGGCCCTTTGCATGAAGGGACCAGGGCGGATATGATGGCAGTCAGGGCTGTCAGAAATGTTATTTTGATGCAGCTGTGTCTCATAGTGTCACAAAAATAGGAATTCTTTTGACAAGGGGAGATTTTTTCCGTATATTTACAAGAATAAGTTAGAAATCGTATTACCGTGCAGATTATTGTCTATGCGTAAGATATCAGTATGTGACAGCACCATACGGTTCTCCGACGAGAGAACCGGCGAAAAGCTGTCTTTCAGACTCAAGATAGAGATTGCCAAGATCCTGGACAATCTTGGCCTTTCGGCAATAGAGCTCGGCATGATTCAGGATGGCCGTACCGACTACCTTCTCGTGAAGTCGGTGGCCTCTGCAGTCAGGAAGGCGGATGTCGCCGTCCTGGTCGACCCTGAGGACCCTGCCAGCGTTTCTGGCACGTGGGAGGCTCTCCGCGAGGCGGTCCATCCGAGGCTTCAGGTGGCCCTTCCCGTCAGCACCGTGCAGATGGAGTACTTCTGCCACAGGAAGCCTGCCGGCATCCTTGAACTTGCAGCGAGGAGCGTATCCGCCTGCGCAGCCCTCTGCAGCGACGTCGAGTTCGTTGCAAACGACTTCACCCGGGCCGAGAACGCTTTCCTTCACGAGGCCGTCGCCGCAGCCGTAAAGGCCGGTGCAAACATCATCACGCTTGCCGATGCGTCCGGCGACCTTCTCCCTGACGAGCTCCAGGCCCTCGTGGCTGAAATAAAGGCGGACCTTCCTGCTGGGGTAAGGCTCGGAGTCCGCTGCAATAACTCGTTCCATCTTGCCGACACCTGCGCCATAGCGGCCGTGCGTGCCGGCGCCGACGAGGTCAAGACCACCGTATTCGGCCGCCAGTCCACCTCGATGGAACGCTTCTCGCGCATACTTTCGGCCAAGTCGGAGCTGCTAGATGCTGCATCGGGCGTGAACATGACGGGCCTCCGCCATGCGACCGAGCGCATACGCCAGATGTGCGAGAGCTATCGCAGCAAGTCGCCTGTGTCCAACGGTCTGGCCGATGCCGCAAAGTACGAGGAGATGCACCTGACCGGCAGGGACGACATGGCATCTGTCCTGAACGCCGTCCGCAGGCTGGGCTACGACCTTTCCGAGGAAGACGGGACCAAGGTCTATGACGCCTTCTCGAAACTCGCTGCCACCAATGCATCCATCGAGGCCAAGGAACTTGACGCCATAGTGGCTTCTGTGGCATTCCAGGTTCCTCCCACATACAGGCTCGAGAGCTTCGTGATCAATTCCGGCAACGTGATAGCCGCAACCTGCCACATCAGGCTCAGGAAAGGGGAGGAGCTCCTCGAGAGCGCGTGCATTGGCGACGGCCCCATCGATGCCGCATTCATGGCAATAGAAAACGTGGTGGGCCGCCATTACGAGCTCGACGACTTCCAGATCAAGTCAGTGACCGAAGGCCGTGAGGCAATGGGCGACGCCGTAGTGCGCCTGCGTTGGTGCGGTAAGGTCTATTCCGGCCGCGGCGTATCCACCGACATCATAGGATCCAGCATCATGGCATACCTTAATGCCGTTAACAAGATAGCGTTCGAGGAGGTACAGGCTTGAAACTTTCATTTTCAACAAGAGGCTGGTCCGAGCTTTCATGGGGAGAGCTCCTGGATTGTGCGGGCGAGATGCGCTTCCAGGGCATTGAGATCTACAATGTCTTCGGAACAGGCAGGCTCGTCCAGGCCGGCGGACCTTTCCACAAGTATTCGGTGATGCCCACTGTCCGCGAGCTCCGCGACAGGAGGCTCGCCATCCCGTGCTTCGACAGCCCGAACGACCTTTCCGAGGCATCCCCGGAGATGCTCGCCGGCATGAGGGAACTCATACGGCTCGCGTCCGACATGCGCTGCCCTTACGTGTGCGCCTTTGCGAAGGAGGACCGTCCTGAGCAGATCCGCGCCAATCTCAGGGCTCTCGTGCCCGATGCCCGTTCAGCAGGCATCACCATACTCATAAAGACCAGCGGCGTGTTCTCCGACACCTCGCGTCTGCGTGACCTCCTGAACGAGTTCGCGTGCGACCAGCTGGCCGTGGTCTGGGACGTTCACCATCCCTACCGTGACCACGGAGAGACTCCCGCCCAGTCAATCTCTAACCTTGGAGCCTACGTGCGCCACGTGCATCTTCGTGACAGTGACGATGCCGGCCACTATTGCCTTGTGGGCGAGGGAACCTTCCCCGTCGATGGCGTGATGAAGGCCCTGCAGTCGATCGACTACGACGGCTTCGTGTCGCTCGAATGGAAGCCCTGCTATATTGACGGCCTTGACGACAAGGACGTGATCTTCCCGTATTTCGTGAACTACATGGAACGCTTCGCGAGGAGCAGTTCCCGCCGCCAGGACAGGCTTTATCCGAACCACGACGGCACAGGATACTATGTGTGGAAGAAGGACGAGCTCATCGACCTCACCTTCTCAAAGATGCTCGACCGCCTGGTGGACGAGTTCCCCGACCAGTATTGCTTCAAGTACACCACGCTCGACTACACCAGGACCTATTCCGAGTTCCGTGACGACGTCGACGACTTCGCCCGCGCGCTAGTGTCGCTGGGAGTGC
The DNA here is from genome assembly GCA_024401745.1 of Bacteroidales bacterium. GTDB lineage: Bacteria > Bacteroidota > Bacteroidia > Bacteroidales > UBA932 > Cryptobacteroides. The sequence continues at coordinate 37,710 of JAKSKK010000007.1, read as the reverse complement.
GTCCCGGAAGCAAGGTTGCCGTATGGGCTACCAACGTGCCCGAGTGGTACATAACCTTCTGGGCCACGGTCAAGATCGGCGCCGTGCTGGTGTCGATGAACACAGCATACAAGTCGCACGAGGCCGAATACCTGCTGCGCCAGTCAGACACGCATACGCTTGTGATGATTGAGGGCGCGCTGGACTCCAATTACGCCGACATAATCGACGGGCTCTGCCCTGAGATTGCCGGCAGCGTGGCAGGCGATCCACTGCATTGCTCGAGGCTTCCGTTCCTGCGCAACGTCATCACCGTGGGATTCTCGAGGAGAGGCTGCCTGACCTTCGACCAGGCCATGGAAAGGAAGACCAGGGTGCCCCATGAGGTGATTGCCGGAATGGCAGCCGAAGTGCAGCCCGACGACGTATGCAACATGCAGTACACCTCCGGTACCACAGGATTCCCCAAGGGCGTGATGCTCACGCACTACAATGTGGTGAATAACGGCAAGTGCATCGGCGACCGCATGGGCCTTTCCACTTCCGACAGGATGATGATACAGGTCCCGATGTTCCACTGCTTCGGAATGGTGCTCTCGATGACGGCTGCCGTCACCCACGGCGCCACCATGTGCCCCATGCCGTATTTCTCCGCGAAGTCGTCGCTTAGCTGCATAAACCAGGAGAAGATAACCTGCTTCAACGGCGTTCCCACCATGTTCATCGCCATGTTCAACCATGCCGACTACCGCCGGACCGACTTCTCCCATATCCGCACTGGCATCATGGCCGGAGCCGGCTGCCCGCCTGAGCTGATGCACCGCGCCGCCAGGCCAGACGAGATGAACATGCAGGGCATCGTGAGCGTCTACGGGCAGACCGAGACCTCTCCCGGCTGCACCATGTCGGCCTGGACCGACCCTCTCGACATACGCTGCGACACCGTAGGATATCCTTTCCCTCACGTGCAGTGCAAGGTTGTGGACCCTGAAACCGGCGAGGAGGTGCCCGACGGGCAGAACGGAGAATTCTGCTCCCGCGGATACAATACCATGAAGGGCTATTACAAGATGCCCGACTCCACCACACAGGCCGTCGACGGCAGCCAGTGGCTGCATTCCGGCGACCTTGCATGCCGCGACGCCAACGGGTGCTTCCGCATCACAGGGCGCCTGAAGGACATGATCATCAGGGGAGGCGAGAACATCTACCCCAAGGAGATAGAGGAGTTCATATACACGCATCCTGCCGTCAGGGACGTGCAGGTGATTGCCGTGCCCGACGTGAAGTATGGCGAGGAGGCCATGGCCTGCATCATCCTCAAGGAGGGGCAGAGCCTGACCGAGGAAGAGATGAGGAGATACATGAACGGCCGCATTGCAAGGCACAAGGTGCCCAGATACATCTGCTTCGTGGATTCGTTCCCCATGAATGCGGCAGGCAAGATACTGAAATACAAGATGCGCGAAGACGCGATAGAGAGGCTTGGCCTCAAGAAATAGAATTATGGCAAGGAATCTGGTCACCATCGACGGCAACGAGGCCGCCGCTCACATAGCATACGAGTTCACTGACGTAGCGGTCATCTATCCCATCACTCCGTCGTCTCCCATGGCGGAGCTTACCGACAAGTGGTCATGCAAGGGCAGGAAGAACCTCTTCGGCCAGACAGTGACCATCACCGAGATGCAGTCCGAGGCAGGTGCCATCGCGGCCGTGCACGGCGCTGCCCAGACGGGCTCGCTCGCAGTGAGCTACACCTCTAGCCAGGGCCTGATGCTCATGATACCCGTGCTGCACAGGATTGCCGGCGAGAGGCTTCCCGTGGTCCTGCATGTGGCCGCCCGCACCGTGGGCACGCATGCCATGAGCATCTTCGGCGACCATTCCGACGTCATGGGCTGCCGCAATACCGGCTTCGCCCAGCTGTGCTCAGGGAGCGTGCAGGAGGTCGTGGACCTTGCCGGAGTGGCTCACCTCGCCGCAGTGAAGGGCCATACGCCGTTCATGCATTTCTTCGATGGATTCCGCACATCCCACGAGATTAGCACCGTCGAGATGATCGACATGCAGGCGCTCACAGGGCTCCTCGACAGGCATGAACTGGATGCCTTCCGCCACCATGCCCTCAATCCCGAGCACCCCAAGCTAAGGAGCAGCGTTCAGAACCCCGACATCTTCTTCCAGCTCCGTGAAGGCTGCAACCCTTACTATGATGCCCTTCCCGCAATCGTGGAGGAATACCTCGAGTCCATTAACAGGATCACCGGCAGGGACTATCACCTTTTCAACTACTATGGTGCCGAGGACGCCACTGACGTGGTGATCGCGATGGGCAGCGTGTCCGGCACCGTCCGTGAGGCTGTCGACTATATCAACGCGCATGGCGGCAAGGCCGGCTTCGTGCAGGTGCACCTGTACCGCCCCTTCAGCGCCGAGCATCTGTTCAAGGTGTTGCCCGGCAGCGTCAGGAACATCGCCGTGCTCGACCGTACAAAGGAACCTGGCAGCATAGGCGAGCCTCTGTTCGAGGACGTGTGCACAGCTGCCTGCAAGGCCGGACGCCAGTACAGGATAATAGGTGGCCGCTATGGCCTTTCTTCGAAGGATACCGACCCTGGGCAGATCCTCGCCGTGTTCGCGAATCTCGCATCCGCAGAGCCCAAGACCAGCTTCACCATAGGCATCGAGGACGATGTGACCATGCTCTCGCTGAAGCCTCTGCCGTATGAGAATCCCGGTTCCGACATATACAGCTGCAAGTTCTGGGGCCTCGGCGGCGACGGCACCGTGGGCGCCAACAAGAACACCGTACATATAGTAAGCGAGCAGGCCGGCAAGTACGGCCAGGCATATTTCGAGTACGATGCCAAGAAGTCGTTCGGCGTCACCAAGTCGCACCTGCGCTTCAGCGAAAGCCCTGTGGAAGGCTCATACTACGTCAAGTCGGCCGACTTCGTGGCCTGCCATAATCAGAGCTACATCGGCCGCTACGACATGGTTCAGGAGCTGAAGCACGGGGGAGTCTTCCTGCTGAACTGCAGCAAGCCTGAGTCAGAACTTGAGGCCTGGCTGCCCAATGACGTGAAGATAGAGCTTGCCCGCAGGCACGCGTCATTCTATGTGATAGACGCCAGCTCCATAGCCATCAGGCTCGGCCTTGGAAGCCATACGAACACAGTGCTTCAGGCCGCCTTCTTCGCGTGCACCGGCATCATGGACAGCGCCATGGCCATAGAGGCAATGAAGGAGGCCGCCCGCAGGACCTACTTCGCCAAGGGCGAGGCCGTGGTCGAGAAGAATATAGCCGCCATCGAGTGCGGCGCATCCGAACTTAAGAAGATCGAGGTCCCAAGTGAATGGGCTGACCTTCCCGCCGATGCCCCCGAGGACCTCTCGGCTCTGCCCGGTATGGTACGCAACCTGCTTCTGCCCGTCAATGGCCAGAAGGGCGACGACCTGCCCGTAAGTCATTTCACAAGATACGTCGACGGTACGGTCAAGCTTGGCCTTACAGCATACGAGAAGCGCGGCATTGCTGTGCGCCTGCCACGCTGGGACAGCAGCAAGTGCATACAGTGCAACAAGTGCTCGCTGGTGTGCCCGCATGCCGCAATTCGCCCGTATCTGCTTGATAAGGAGGAAGTTGCTGCCGCTCCGGAAGGATTCGTGACCATCCCTGCTAATGGCCGGGCAAAGGGCTTCAGCTTCGCGCTCGCGTTGTCGGAATTCGACTGTACCGGCTGCGGAAGCTGTGCAAGTTCCTGCCCCGTGTCTGCTCTTGAGATGCAGACGGCCCTTCCTGCTGAAAGCAGCCGCGCGCTCTTCGACTATGCTCTGGGAATAAGCGACAAGGGCGACGTCTTCGACCCTTATACCGTGAAGGGAAGCCAGTTCCGCCAGCCGCTGCTGGAGTTCTCGGCAGCCTGCGCCGGATGCGGCGAGACCCCATACGCCAAGCTGCTCACACAGCTTTTCGGCGACAGGGCCTTCTGGGCCAACGCCACCGGCTGCTCTCAGGCCTGGGGCTCTGCCATGCCCGGCATACCATATACTGTGAACCGCCGCGGCTTCGGCCCCGCATGGACCAACAGCCTCTTCGAGAACAATGCCGAGCTGTGCCTTGGCATGTTCCTGAGCATCCGGCAGCGCCGTGCCCTCGTGAAGGAAATGGTAGCCTCGCTGGCCGCAGTTCCTTCGCTGGAGAAGGCATGTAATGACTTCATTGCCGCGTACGACGACTTCGACGCTTCCCGCGTGGCGGCCGACGCCCTGCTCTCCGAGCTCGGGAAGTATGCAGGCGATCCCGCTTCCGACAAGGCCCTGGCGGCTGTTGCCCGCGATGTGCTTTGGCAGAAGGACATGCTCTCACGCAAGACCTTCTGGATGTTCGGCGGCGACGGATGGGCCTACGACATAGGCTTCGGCGGTCTCGACCATGTGGTTGCCAGCGGCGAGAACGTCAACGTCTTCGTGGTGGACACCGAGATGTACTCGAACACCGGCGGACAGAGCAGCAAGGCGACCCCTCTTGGCGCAGTGGCCAAGTTCGCCTGGTCAGGCAAAAAGAGCCGCAAGAAGGACCTTGGCGCAATCATGATGTCTTACGGATACGTGTACGTGGCTCAGGTTGCCATGGGAGCCGATCCTGCACAGCTCATCAGGGCAGTCAAGGAGGCCGAGTCATATAACGGACCTTCAATCATCATAGCATATACACCCTGTTCTTCCCACGGAATATGCATAGGAATGCAGAGAGTCCAGGAGGAGATGAAACGTGCCGTCGACAGCGGATACTGGTCGCTGTACCGCTACGATCCCAGGCTGGAGCATCCGTTCCAGCTGGATTCCAAGGCGCCTACAATGCCATACACCGACTTCCTTGACGGTGAGGTGCGCTATTCTTCATTGAGGAGGTCGTTCCCCGATAATGCCGATAAGCTCTTTGCCCAGGGCGCCGCAGACGCCGTAGCGCGTTTTGAGGCTCTGAGCGAAAAAAACAGATAATTGTCGTTAACAACTGACGCAGATCTTCGTCATATAGTCGGTTTTACTTTTTATAAGGTTCTCGCACGTATGTCAAGTGAGCCGTACGGTGTGAGATTTTTCGTTAAAGTTTTGTTGTTATACGATAATTATTCTATATTTGTAAAGAAATGAAGAAGTTTTTAGTCTTATTTACCCTGCTTGCGCTCAGCATCTCTGGCTTCGCTGCCCAGAAGCCTGGCAAGGCTGTGCCGAAGGACAAGCTGCTCTCTGTCATAAGCGAGTACAGGCACAATGAAGGCTTCCACGTGATCAAGCTCGGCAACCTTGCCACCTCGCTCGTACGTTCGGCAGCAAAGGTTGCAGTCAAGGTGGACGGTGACCAGGAGGCGGCAGAGGCGCTCAAGATGATCAATGGCGTAAGGAAGGTTTGCGTAGTGGAGTATGAGGAATGCAGCGGCGCAGTGCGTGATTCCTTCAATTCCAAGCTGAGCAGAGTCCTCAGTGACTCCGAACTGCTCATGGAGGTCAAGGACGACGAAGACCAGGTGTTCATGTACGGAATTGTGGACGACGATGCATCAGCAGTCAGGGACTTCGTGATCTATGTGCCCGAGGACAGCGCCTTGATATGCATGTTCGGCAGCATTTCCATGGATGCGCTCACCAAGCTCATTGAAATGAAATAGGCATGACGAAGGCGGAGTTCATACAGTGCTACATGCCTCTTCAGGAAGGCCTCTACAGGGTTGCGTACTACATCCTTGAGACCGAGGCCGACGCTCAGGACGCAGTGCAGGACCTGTATGTCAAGCTCTGGAACTCGCTCGACTCGCTCGACACGGTACGGAATCCCAAGGCCTACTGCGTCACCCTGATAAGGAACATCTGCCTCGACCGTGTGCGCCGGGCATCCCATAGCAGGGGAGAGGAACTCCCTGACCTGGCTTCTGACAGCCCCGACAGCCTTTCCGCCATGCAGGCAAGAGAAAGCCTCGCCAGAGTCACTGCGGCAATAGGGGAGCTTCCCCAGAAGCAGCGCATGGTACTGCAGATGAAAGTATTTGAAGACCTCTCCTACGAGGAGATTGAAGAACGCACAGGCATGAATTACCTCACGTTGAGGGTATATCTCAGCCAGGCAAGAAGAAAACTCAGGAATGTGTTATGAAAAACATTGAAGAAATCCAGAACATGAGCCTCGAGGCTCTCGAGGAGATTGCCGACGATCAGTCAGTCAAGGCTCCCGAATCTCTGAACGGCAGGCTGCAGGACGCAATGGCCGCAAGTTCGCTGGAGAAGGAGAAGAACTCAGGCCGCAGAGTGTTTTACACTGCATGTGGAGCCCTTGCGGTGGCTGCTGCCAGCGTGGCCGTGGTGGTCTCGCTGCCCACTCAGCCCAAGGACACCTTCACCGATCCACTCCTTGCTTACGCTGAACTCGAGAAGACTTTCAACTATATCTCTTCGAAGGTCGACATGGGCCTTGACATAGTCGAGGACGCCGAGCCGGCAATGGAGATGACATCCAATATAATAGATAAGATAAACAACCGATAGAACCAGAATTCAATGAAAAAGTTCATAGTAATCGCAGCTGCCATGCTGCTCACAGTAAGCGCATTTGCCCAGGACGGCAGAAGCATCTACAACAAGTACTCAGACGGAAAGGGCGTCACCTCTGTATATGTGTCACCCTCGATGTTCAAGCTCATGCGCAGGATTCCTGACATCGACCTCGGCAACGGCGACGTCAATCTTTCTCCCATCATCAAGAGCCTCGACGGCCTCTACATCATCAACGCCGAGAATTCCAAGATCGGCGCCGACCTTAAAGCAGACGTCGACAAGTTGGTCAAGAAGGGCTCGTACGAGCTTCTCATGGAAGCCAAGGACGACGGCGACAAGGTTGAGATATACTCGGTAGGGAATGACAAGATCATAACATCATTCGTACTCCTTGCACTCGAGCCCGATGAGAGCACATTCATCTGCTTCAGCGGCCAGATTCCCAGGGAGGAACTGGAGAAGGCCATAGCCGGAGCAGCCGGCATGATGGATTGATGAAAATAATTTTGCAGATATAAATATTTGTTATACCTTTGCAGTGTACTAATAAAGTAATACACTCAAACACTATGACAGAGATAAAGAAGTTAGTAGTAGTATCGATGTTCCTTGCCGCAGCATTTTCCGCTGCGGCGCAGGACATTAAGACAGTCTCAGGAAAGGTTTACGAACAGGCCTCGCAGATGGCCCTTGAATTTGCAACGGTCGCCCTGCGACAGGCCGACAGCACAGTGGTTGCCGGTGGCATGACGACCAACGACGGAAGCTATTCCCTGAGTGCCCCGAGCGGCACATATACCCTTGAAGTGTCAATGGTCGGATTCCAGAGCCAGAGCATCCAGGTGACACTTCCCGCAAACAAGATCTTCTATCTTGAAGAAGATAAGGAGATGCTGGCGGCAGCATCGGTCACCGGCCGCCAGAAACTCGTTGAGATGAAGCTCGACAAGCTTGTGATGAACGTTGGCCAGAGCGCCTTCTCGCAGGGCTCCAACGCATTGGAACTCATTAAGAAAGCCCCTGGTGTGACCATCGACAAGGACGGCAACGTCATGCTCAACGGCAAGCAGGTTTCAGTGTGGATCGACGGTCGCCCGTCCTACCTTGACGGCGAGTCGCTGAGGGCCCTTCTGCGCAGCACCTCGGGCGAGAGCGTCGACAAGTTCGAACTCATGGAGCACCCTTCGGCCAAGTACGATGCAGCAGGCCAGGGCGGTATCATCAACATCAAGACAAAGAGGAACTTTGCGTCTGGATTCAACGGTTCCCTCGGCTTCGATGGAGGCGGAATGTACTTCGGAGAGGATGTGGACGCATTCCTGTCGAATGCCAGCGGATGGGCCAATCTCGCATACCGTGGAAAGAAGACGAACACCTTCCTCAACATGTACGGAGGAGATTACAACAATGCCGTCTACTTCTCCACTGATACCAGGCAGGAACTGCCCGGCGCAAGCTCATTCGTCCTGAATACCGAGAGCATCCAGCGCTTCAATTTCCGCAATTATCAGATAAAGCTGGGCAACGACTGGTTCATCGACCCCAAGAACACCTTCGGCGTCATATTCACCTTGCCAGGCAACAGCCAGCGCAGCAGCTCCGACCCTTCCACCAACACTTCCGTGACCTCGATAGGCGGTGTTCCCATAGAGAAGGCAAACTCCACTATCGACAATATTTCCAGAGACATGCGCCTTACCGGAAACCTCAATTACACGCATATATTCGACGAGGCCCGCAGCGCTGAGCTCACGGCAAACCTCGACTGGTATCGCAGCGGCAGCATGTCCGACAGCAAGCTCTTCAATGACATCTGGTCCGCCGCCACCGGTGAGACCGGCAGGACTGACAAGCTCATCATTTCCGACAACATGGTCAACATCTACTCGGCAAAGCTCGACTATCAGACCATACTCTGGAAGATGGCCATGCTGGAGGCTGGTGCCAAGTGGGCTACCTCGATCACAGATAACGACACCAGGCGCACCGAGACGGGCATTGATGCCGTGAATACACTGTTCACATACACCGAGAACATCGGCGCCGTGTACGCATCACTTGCCGGACAGTTCGGCAAATGGACGTTGAAGGCCGGCCTAAGAGGGGAGTACACCAAGTCGCTCGGCGACTGGAAGAGCATTGGCGACAGGACTGACCGTCATTACTTCGACCTCTTCCCGACAGTCTACGTCGGCTTCAACCCCAGTGAGAAGATGCGCTATTCGCTCTCCTATACAAGGCGTATCCAGCGCCCGAGCTACTTCATCCTCGATCCCGTGGAGCAGTATCTCGACGCTCACACCTATACCCTCGGCAACCCCGACATCCTTCCCGAGTATTCCGACGGTATCTCGTTCAGCACAGGCTTCGGCCGCTTCCTGAACTTATCGCTGGGCGCAGACTTCGCCAGCAAGGTGATGACTCAGGTGCCTGAGCTTCTCCCGAACGGCGACCAGCTTCTGAAGTGGGACAACTTCGGAAAGGCAAACGACGCCTACGCCGTGCTGGGTGCTACATCGGTGCCCGTGTTCAAGTGGCTTGACTGGACTGCCCAGCTCACAGGACTGTACATGCACAGCGTGAGCGCAATGCAGGACTACAATGCCGACAGCTTCACTTTCCAGGGATATACCTGTCTGTCGTTCAAGCTTCCCAAGGACTGGAAGATAGACTGGGACGGCCGCTACACATCCGGTATGAAGTACACCTACATGGAGCTGCAGCCCCAGTGGCAATCCGACATTGCTGCAAAGAAGCAGCTGCTCGGAGGAAAGATGACCCTGACGCTCAAGCTTGACGACATCTTCCGCTCCAACAGCCAGAACATCAAGATGCATACGCTTGGCAACGCCGAGTCTTTCCTTGTGCAGAAGTACTGCAACCAGAGCGCCCAGGTCGGCCTCAGCTGGAACTTCGGCCATGCGCATCAGACAAGAGTCCGTAAGGTCGGTGACCTCGAGGAGGCATCCCGTGTGGGAAGCGGCGGAGGCAGCGGCATCGGAAAGTAAACTTGCATAGCGCTCAAAAAAAGATTATCTTCGCGCCATAATTTTTAAATTATGGCAAAAGTCAAGATAAGCACCGTTCTGGGCGACATCACAGTACGTCTCTACGACGAGACTCCCGCACACAGGGACAACTTCATAAAGCTGGCAAAGGAAGGCTTCTATAACGGAACCCTTTTCCACCGAGTCATAAAGGATTTCATGATCCAGGGCGGCGACCCCGAGAGCAAAGGAGCTCCGGCTGGTCGCCAGCTTGGTTCCGGCGATGCAGGCTACACCCTTCCCGCCGAGTTCAACCCTTCACTCTTCCACAAGAGGGGAGCCCTCAGCGCCGCGCGCCTCGGCGACAACGTGAATCCCGAGCGCCGCAGCAGCGGATGCCAGTTCTACATCGTCTGGGGTAAGACCTACAGTCCCGCGCAGCTCGCACGCTACGAGATGTTCTACGGTCCCCTCGGCGCCGAGAAGAAAGAGGCGTACACCACCGTGGGCGGAACACCTTTCCTTGACGGCCAGTACACCGTGTTCGGCGAGGTCGAGAGCGGCCTTGAGATAGTGGGCGACATCCAGGAGAGCGCTACCGACGCCAACGACCGTCCCCTCCAGGACATCGCCATGACCGTAACTGTCATCGAAGACTAGAATTTTTGTAAGAATCAATACCTGATTATGGAACTCAGTGCAAAATACAACCCCTCAGAAGTTGAGGACAAATGGTACGCCTATTGGCTTAAGAACAAGTTTTTCCATTCCGAGCCCGATGCTCGCGAACCCTATACCATCGTGATCCCGCCCCCCAATGTGACAGGTATCCTCCACATGGGCCACGTGCTCAACAACACCCTTAACGACGTGCTCATCCGCAAGGCACGCATGGACGGCAAGAACGCCTGCTGGATCCCCGGCACCGACCACGCATCCATCGCAACCGAGAACAAGGTCGTAGCAAAGCTCAAGGGAATGGGCATCAGCAAGGAAGACCTCACCCGCGAGGAGTTCCTCAAGTACGCCTGGGAGTGGAAGGAAGAGCATGGCGGAATCATCCTCCAGCAGCTCCGCAAGCTCGGTGCATCCTGCGACTGGGACCGCACCCGCTTCACCATGGAGCCCGAGCTCACCGAGGCCGTGATCAACACCTTCGTGTATTTCTACAAGAAGGGCTGGATCTACCGTGGCGTGCGCATGGTCAACTGGGATCCTGAGGGACACACCGCAGTCAGTGACGACGAAGTCATCCACCGCGACACCCAGAGCCACTTCTACCACATGCGCTACTTCATCTCAGACGGCAACGGCAACCCTACCGACAAGTACATCGTAGTTGCCACCACCCGTCCTGAGACCATCATGGCCGACGCCGCAGTCTGCGTGAACCCCGCCGACGAGCGTCACAAGTGGCTGCACGGCAAGAAGGTGCTCATCCCCCTCATCAACAAGGAGATACCCATCATCGAGGACAGCTACGTCGAGATGGACTTCGGTACCGGCTGCCTCAAGGTCACTCCCGCCCATGACGTGAACGACTACGAGATCGGCCTCCGCCACAACCTCCCCGTGCTGAACATCATCGACGACCACGGCCGCCTTACCGAAGAGGCCCAGATACTCGTAGGCGAGGACCGCTTCGTGGCCCGTGAGAAGATCGCCAAGATGCTCCAGGAGGCCGGCAACATCGAGAAGATAGAGGACTACATTTCTCCTATCGGCTACTCCGAGCGCACCAACGCAGTCATCGAGCCCAGGCTCAGCGCACAGTGGTTCCTCAAGATGGACGAGCTCTCAGAGTGCGCACTCGCAAGCGTGGAGGACGGCTTCATCAAGTTCATCCCAGACAAGTACCGCAACACCTACCGCCACTGGATGGAGAATGCACACGACTGGTGCATCAGCCGCCAGCTCTGGTGGGGCCAGCGCATACCCGCATACTACCTGCCCGACGGCAGCTTCGTAGTCGAGAACAGCTTCGAGAAGGCTCTCGAGGCAGCTAAGAAGATCAACCCTGCAATCACCGCAGAGGACCTTCACCAGGACGAGGATGTGCTCGACACCTGGTTCAGCAGCTGGCTCTGGCCTATCAGCGTGTTCGACCCTCAGATGCCCGGACAGCCCGACCACAAGCCCAACAGCGACCTCGCATACTACTACCCGACCAACGACCTCGTGACCGGACCCGACATCATCTTCTTCTGGGTTGCACGAATGATCATGGCAGGTAACGAGTTCATGAACGACGTACCTTTCCACAACGTATACTTCACCGGCATCGTGCGCGACAAGCTCGGTCGCAAGATGAGCAAGACCCTCGGCAACTCTCCCAACCCTCTCGACCTCATCGAGAAGTACGGCGCCGATGCTGTCCGCCTCGGAATGCTCCTTTGCTCAAGCGCAGGCTCCGACATCCTCTACGACGAGAGCCAGGTAGAGCAGGGACGCAACTTCTGCGGAAAGATCTGGAACTCATGGCGCCTTGTGAGCGGCTGGAACGTCGACGAGAACGCCGCACAGCCCGCAGCAGCCGCTGAGGCAGTGAAGTGGTTCGACAACCTCCTCTCACGCACCATCGTGACCGTGGAGGACCACTACAGCAAGTTCCGCATCTCCGACGCCCTCATGGCCACCTACAAGCTCTTCTGGGACGACTATTGCAGCTGGTACCTCGAGCTCGTGAAGCCCGCTTACGGCGAGGCCATCGACGGCGCCACCTACAAGGCAACCGTATGCTTCTTCGAGAAGCTCCTCAAGCTCATACACCCCATCATGCCCTTCATCACAGAGGAACTGTGGCAGGCAATGGCAGAGCGCAAGGAAGGCGAGACAATCATGTTCCAGAGCACTCCCAAGGCAGGCGAGTACGACAACGAGTTCATCGCTCAGTTCGAGCTTGCACAGCAGATCATCGTTGGTGTGCGCGGCGTACGTGCCCAGAAGCAGATCAGCCCCCGCGAGGCACTCAGCCTCTGCATCGAGGGCTCACTCCTTCCCGAGCTCCTTCCCGTCATCACCAAGTCTGCCAACATCAGCGAGTTCGTGCAGAGCACCGAAGGTCCTGCAGTGAACTTCATCGTGGGCACAATCAAGGTGAGCGTTCCTCTGGCGGGCTTCGTCAATGCCGACGAGGAGAAGGCCAAGATACTCGCAGAGCTCGAGCATCAGCGCAAGTTCCTTGCTGGCGTACGCGGCAAGCTTGGCAACGCCAACTTCGTGGCCCACGCTCCCGCAAACGTTGTCGCTGTGGAGCGCAAGAAGGAAAGCGACGCGCTTGCTCGCATCGAAGCACTTGAAGCATCCCTCGCAGCACTGCAGTAGATGATTTCGATAGAGGATGTAACAGTCGCCCACGGAGGCTTCGTGCTGCTCGACAGCATAAACTTCCACATCAGCGAACAGGACAAGATCGGTCTCGTTGGAAAGAACGGGGCCGGCAAGTCCACCATTCTCAAGATGATATGCGGCCTGCAGACTCCCACGTCCGGCCGCATCGACAAACCCCGTGACATCAGCATCGGCTACCTGCCCCAGATAATGGAGCACAACCGCGGCCGCACCGTGCTCGAGGAGGCCATGACCGCCTTCGAGGAGTCGACCGTGCTGGAGCGCGAGATGGAGGCCGTTTCGGCCGAGATAGCCGAACGCACTGACTACGAGTCGCAGGAATATGCCGACCTGATCGAGCGCATGAGCAACCTCAGCGACCGCCTGGCCCTCAGCCACAGCGAGCCGCCCGAGGTGCAGGCCAGAAGGACCCTCCTCGGCCTCGGTTTCCTTGACGAGGAACTCTCCCGCAACACCGAGACCTTCAGCCAGGGCTGGAACATGCGCATCGAGCTGGCGAAGATACTCCTCAGGCAGCCCCAGGTGCTGCTTCTCGACGAGCCTACCAACCACCTCGACATCGAGAGCATCGAATGGCTCGAGAGCTACCTTGCCGGTCGCCGCTGCTCGATAGTGCTCGTGAGCCACGACCGTAAGTTCCTCGACACCGTGACCAACCGCACCGTCGAGGTCATGCTCGGCCGCATCCACGACTACAAGGTGCCGTATTCCCAGTACCTTGAGCTCCGCAAGGAGCGCCTGGCACAGCAGACGGCCGCCTACGAGAACCAGCAGAAGATGATACAGAAGACGGAAGAGTTCATCGCCGCCTTCCGTTACAAGCCCACCAAGAGCAACCAGGTGCAGAGCCGCATCAAGGCTCTCGAGAAGCTCGAGAGAGTGGAGATTGACGAGACCGACAACGTGACCCTCACGGTCAAGTTCCCGCCCGCACCCCGCTCCGGCGATGTTGTTTTCAAGGGAGTGGACCTTACCGTCGGCTACCCCCAGAAGGTGGTCTTCCGCAATGCCGACATCGAGATCAAGCGCGGCGAGAAGGTGGCCCTCGTGGGCCGCAACGGAGAGGGAAAGACAACCCTCATGCGCGTGATTGCCGACGAACTCGAACCCTTCAGCGGCGAGGCCCGCACCGGGCATAACGTGTCAATGGGCTACTACGCTCAGAATCAGGAAGATGTGCTGGACAAGAAAGAGACCGTGTTCTCTACTCTCGACCGCATAGCAGTAGGCGACGTTCGCACCAAGCTGCGCGACATCCTGGCTCAGTTCCTCTTCCGCGGCGAAGACATCGACAAGCGCGTGAGCGTGCTCAGCGGCGGTGAACGTGCCCGCCTTGGAATGGCAAAGCTCATGCTTCAGGAGCACAACCTCCTGGCCCTCGACGAGCCTACCAACCACATGGACATCAAGAGCAAAGACATACTCAAGCAGGCGCTCAAGGCATTCGACGGCACGCTGATAGTGGTATCGCACGACCGCGACTTCCTTGACGGCCTGGTCGACAAGATCTACGAGTTCAAGGACGGTCACGTGCGCGAGCACCTCGGTGGAGTTGCCGACTTCCTGGCAGCCCGCCGCCTCGAGACCCTGCAGGAACTCGAACGCAGCGCCGCCAAGGCCCCGGTTCAGCCTGAAAAACCCGCCGGGCCCGCACCCCAGAAGATGTCCTACGCCGAGTCCCGCGAGAAGACCAAGGAGGACCGCAAGAAGAAGAACCGCATCTCCTTCCTTGAGCACGAGATAGAGAAGCAGGAGGCCCGCATGAAGGCCATTGAGAAGATACTTGAAGCTCCCGGTGTGGGAGACGATATAATGGAACTCACACGTGAGTACCTTGAATGCAAGCGCGACCTCGACGCCAAGACCGACGAGTGGGGCACGCTCATAGACTAGACAGAAATGACAATACTCGACGCACATTGCGACGCCCCGTCGCAGATGCTCAGACACCGCGATTACACCATAGACAACCCCGGTGCCCAGGTCGACTTCCCCAAGATGGTGAAGGGCGGCGTGGACGCATCCTTCTTTGCCCTTTACATACCTGCCGACATGAGCGAGGACCAGGCCCGCAACCACGCCTACGCCATGCTGGAGGAACTGGAGATACAGATGGCCCGCGCCACCGACAAGGTAGCCTTTGCGCGCAATGCCGAGGAAGTGGCCGCCAACAAGGCCAAGGGCTTGGTATCCATTATGTTAGGCCTTGAGAATGCATCGCCCATAGGTCACGACATCGCAGTACTTGAGGACCTTGCCGCCAGGGGAGTGCGCTACGTTACACTCACCCACAGCGAGGACAACCATATATGCGACAGCTGCACCGGCAAGGGCAAGTGGGGAGGACTCAGCCCCTTCGGCCGCGAGTTCGTGAAGGAACTCAACCGCCTTGACGTGCTGGTTGACGTGGCCCACTGTGCCGACAGCACCATACGCGAGGTGCTGGAGGTCAGCCAGAAGCCCGTGGTCTATACACACGGCTGCTGCAGGGCCCTGCACAAGCACCCGCGCAACCTCCCGGACGAACTGCTGAAGGCCATCGCATCCCGCGGGGGAGTCGTGGGCATGAGCATCTATCCCGATTTCCTTTCTGACTCACACACGCCCGGCGTTGGCAGGGTGGTTGACCATATCGAGCATGCGATAGACGTCTGCGGCATCGACTACGTGGGCCTCGGAACCGACTACGACGGCATAGACTATACCGCGCATGGCCTCGAGGACATATCGAAGTTCCGCATCATACTCGACGTGCTGCACGGGCGCGGATACACTCAGGAGGAAGTCGATAAGGTGGCAGGCCGGAATTTCCTTAACCTTCTTTGAAAAAGGGCGTTGTAATTCAAAATTAAATTTTAATTTTGCGTAGATAAGTACTAACCCTCAAAACACTGATTATTATGGCAGAAGAATTTGAAAACATCAATGAGCAGCCTGATGTACAGGAGCCCAAGGAGACCCTCAACGACAAGGTTGACGAGCTCAAGGAAAAGGTTGACGATCTCAAGGACAAGGTTGATGACCTCAAGGAAAAGGTAGAGGAGAAGGCAGAGGCATTTGGTGACAAGGTCGAGGAGAAGGCTGAAGCTTTCAAGGAGAAGGCCGAAGAGGCTTACGAGAAGGTCAAGGCCGACATCGATGACGTAACCGCCGAGATCGACCCCGAGGACATCAAGAAGAACAAGATCTATGCAGTCCTTGCATACGTCGGCATTCTCGTTGTCATTCCTATCTTCTTTGCAAAGGAGTCAAAGTTTGCTAAGTTCCATGCAAACCAGGGTCTCATCCTCTTCCTCATCGAGCTTGTAGTAGGTCTCTTCCTCAAGAAGTGGATCCTCGGCATCATCGAGGCAGTTGTATTCGTCTTCGCCGTCATGGGCATCGTATACGCCATCCAGGGCAAGGCAAAGGAACTTCCCGTCATTGGCAATTTCAAGATTCTCAAATAATTGACCCGCAAGTTAATTATAACTCTACTACTATGCCTTGGGCTCCTGCAGTCTGCAGCCGCCCAAGGTATTGATATTAGGCTGGACACCCGTTACAGCCTCAATTCCATAGGCAGCGATGTCTATGGTTTCAACGGTGACTACCTGAACCTCCGCATCGACGGAGCCCTGAACGAGAACTTGAAATATGCTTTCAATCAGCGTCTGAACAAGCCCATCAGCACCAGCAACCTGTTCAACGCGACAGACTGGGTGTACCTACTTTACCGAAAGGGCAACTGGGGTGTGCAGGCCGGTAAGATGCAGCTCGAATACGGTGGCTATGAATACGACGAAGCTCCGATCGATATCTTCTGGTCCTCGGAGTACTGGTATAATTTCGACGGCTGTTTCCAGTTCGGCATCAGCGGCCTGTACTATTTTGGGGATTCGGGCAGCAGGATAATCTTTCAGTTTGGTCAGAGCGCGTTCTCGGAACGTACAAGCGACGGTCTCCTCTCCTACAACCTCTGCGCAAAGGGTGAAGCAGGCTTCTATGGCTGGAAGCATTCGGTCAACCTGTTCGACCTTCCCGGAGGCGGGCAGATTGGCAACATTGTGCTGGGCAACAGCTTCGACGCCGGCCTCGCTAAACTTGAACTTGACCTCGTGCAGCGAGGTAACATGAAGAGCTTCAGAATGTTCGATGACTGCGCCGTCATAGTCAGGCTGGTGGTGTCACCCACCGATTGGATGAACATTCTGGCGAAAGCCTCTTACGATTGCAACTTCAGCCAGTTCGACCCTCTGGTCCCTGTGCTCGGTGAATACTGGTCCTACGGAGGAGGCTTCGAGTTCTTCCCCAGGCCAGGAAACAAGGAACTGCGCATACACGCGCTATATTACTACTTCCAACAGCCCACGCTCAGCCTGGGCCTCACCTGGAAGATACATCTTCTGAAAAGATAGTCCCCTATGGCAAAGAAAAGCAATCTGAAGTCAAGTCTTATCTGCCTGGCAGTTGTGCTTGGAATCTTTGTTTATCTGGCAGTCGTGATGGGCACGGCCAACATGCTCAACACCATGATGCACACCGCACATGACCTGCTGCTCAACACCTGCTTCTACCTAATGGCGATATGCGTCCTGATGGGCGCCCTTGGCCGTATCCTGATAGAATACGGAGTCGTCGACCTGCTCGAGAAACTGCTCAGGCCCTTCATGAAGCCCCTCTTCAACCTGCCTGGCGTGGCCTCGCTCGGAGCCATCATGACCTTCCTTTCCGACAACCCTGCCATCATCTCCCTGGCAAAGGACAAGCGCTTTGCAGGATACTTCAGAAAATACCAGTTCATCTCGCTCACGAACTTCGGAACAGCCTTCGGAATGGGCCTGATAGTCATCATCTTCATGATGGGTCAGGGATTCTACTGGCAGCCGCTTGTGGGCCTTTTCGGCGCAGTGTGCGGCTGTATAGTGTCCACCCGTCTGATGCAGCACTTCATCCTGAAGAAGTACCCCTCTTTCAAGGATGAGATGGCCGCAGTCATCAACAAGGAAGAGATGAACCGTCAGGACAAGGAAGCCGAGGTGAAGCACGAGGGCGGCTTCATCCGCTGCCTGAATGCCATCCTCGACGGCGGAAAGTCCGGCGTCGACGTGGGCCTCTCCATCATTCCCGGCGTGCTTGTGATCTCTACCTTCGTGATGCTTCTCACCTTCGGCCCCTCGGCCGGCGGAGCATACACCGGAGCCGCCTACGAAGGCACCGAGCTCCTGCCCTGGGCCGCAGGCAAGATCAACTTCCTGTTCGACTGGCTCTTCGGTTTCAAGGACCCCCACCTCGTGGCATTCCCCATAACCGCTCTGGGTGCCGTCGGTGCAGCCCTCAGCCTCGTGCCCAATTTCCTTTCACAGGGCTGGGTGGACGGCAACGCGATTGCAGTCTGCACGGCTATCGGAATGTGCTGGAGCGGCTTCCTTTCCACCCACACCGCAATGCTCGACAGCCTCGGCTATCGCCAGCTCACCCCTAAAGCAATACTCGCCCACACGATTGGCGGAGCCGCCGCAGGTGTGAGCGCGCATTTGCTTATGCTCGTCATATCTCTTTTCTAGCCCAGAAAGCTCAGCAGAATACCCGCTGCAACTGCGGAACCTATCACGCCGGCCACGTTCGGGGCCATGGCGTGCATGAGCAGGTGGTTGCCCGGATCGGTCTCGAGGCCAACGATTTCCGATACTCGTGCGGAGTCGGGAACTGCCGAAACTCCGGCGTTTCCGATGAGCGGATTGATCTTGTTCTCAGGCTTGCAGAAGAGGTTCATGAACTTGGCGAACAGCACTCCGCAGGCTGTAGCGATTATGAAGCTGATGAGACCCAGCACGAATATCATTATGCTCTTCGGGCTCACGAACACGTCTGCCTGTGTGCTGGCGCCCACCGTGAGGCCTATGAGCATGGTCACGACGTCGATCATGGGGCCGGCGGCAGTGTTGGCGAGCCTTCTGGTCACGCCGGACTCCTTGAGCAGGTTGCCGAAGAACAGCATGCCCAGCAGCGGCAGGCCTGAAGGAACTATGAACGCGGTGCAGATGAAGCCCACGATAGGGAAGATGATCTTCTCGCGCTGGCTGACCTCGCGCGGCTTGCGCATGCGTATCGTGCGCTCCTTCTTTGTGGTGAGCAGCAGCATGATGGGCTTCTGGATCACAGGAACCAGAGCCATGTAGGAGTAGGCGCACACGGCGATTGCGCCCATGAGCTCGGGAGCGAGCTTAGAACTGAGGAATATGGCCGTGGGACCGTCTGCGCCGCCGATTATGCCTATCGCGCCGGCCTCGTTGGGCAGGAAGCCCATCTGCAGAGAGAGCAGATATGCGCCGAAGATTCCTATCTGTGCGGCAGCTCCGATGAGTATCAGCCTAGGCTGGCTGATGAGCGAGCTGAAGTCGGTCATGGCACCTATGCCCAGGAAGATGAGCGGCGGGTACCAGCCCTGACGCACACCCTGATACAGGATGTTGAGCACCGAGTTCTCCTCGTAGATGCTGACCTGCAGGCCAGCCAGAACGGGAATGTTGCCTACTATTATACCAAAGCCGATCGGCACAAGCAGCAGCGGCTCCCATTTCTTGACTATGCCAAGGGTGATGAACACTATGCCTATGAGTATCATCACCAGGTGCTGCCAGCTGCAGTTCGCGAAGCCCGTGAACTGCCAGAACTGCTGAAGACTGTCTACGATGCTGCCCATTATCCTATTGAAACTATCTTGGCGCCCTCAAGCACTGAGTCGCCTTTCTGTACGAATACTTCCTTGACCACGCCGTCGGTCTCGGCGAGGATCTCGTTCTCCATCTTCATGGCCTCCAGCACTGCGAGCTTCTGGCCGCGCCTTACGTTCTGGCCTTCCCTTACGTTCAGCTCTATGAGCACGCCGGGAAGGGGAGACCTTACCACCTTGCCGACGAAGCCCTCACCGTGCCTGGGAGCGGCTGCCACAGTCTGAACAGGAGCAGCCTCGCTGCTCTCAGCGGCGGGAGCGTCCTCGAGCTCGACCTCGTAGTCCTTGCCGTTCACGGTTACGCTGGCAATCCTGCCCTCGATGCCGTTCACCGCAACGTCGTAGGCGTTGCCGTTTATCTTGAACTTGTATGCTTTCATAGTGCTTTCTTTCTGAGTGTCAATGTCTTATCGGTCCAGCCCGAAGCCTTTCTGGGCTTGATTGTGATGATGTCGGCCTCCTTGTCGTGCACCTGCTCGCTCATGTACAGATGCAGTGCGGCGGCTATTGCAGCTTCGGTCTCGCCGTCAACGGCTGGCTCGGCCTTCCTGCGCCTGAATTTGCCGCTGAATATGGCTCCCGACAGTGAGTATGCACCGTACAGGATCAGCAGGCAGCCGAACACGACCATGAGGCTTATCAAGGTCAGGGTCAGGCCGTGAGGGTCGTTCGCCATCATCTTCTCGGCGCCGGCGGTAATCATGGGCAGAGTCATCATAGCGGCAGATTGTCGTGTTTCTTGGCGGGAATCTCCTGCCTCTTGCCGTCAAGCACGGCCAAGGCGCGGATGATGCGGAAGCGGGTGTTGCGAGGCTCTATCACATCCTCGATGTAGCCCTTCTGGGCGGCCTGCCAGGGGTTGCAGAACAGTTTCTCGTACTCGGCCTTGCGGGCTTCTGGGTCGGCATCCTTGCCGTACAGCACGCCAGCTGCGCCCTCGGCACCCATCACTGCTATGTTGGCGCTGGGCCATGCGTAGTTGATGTCGCCACGCAGCTGCTTGCAGCTCATCACTATATGGGCACCGCCGTAGCTCTTGCGCAGGGTCACCGTAACCTTGGGGACAGTGGCCTCGCCGTAGGCATAGAGCAGCTTTGCTCCGTTGGTTATCACGGCACCGTACTCCTGCTGCGTTCCGCACAGGAAGCCCGGCACGTCCACCAGGGTCACCAGAGGGATGTTGAAGGCGTCGCAGAAGCGCACGAACCTTGCGGCCTTGCGGCTGGCGTTGATGTCCAGCACGCCCGCGAGCACTGCAGGCTGGTTTGCCACCACGCCCACGCTGCGCCCGCCCATGTGTGCGAAGCCTACTATTATGTTCTTTGCGAAGTCCTTGTGAATCTCAAGGAACTCGCCGTCGTCAACCACGCTCCCGATCACCTTGTACATGTCGTACGCCTTGTTCGGGTTGTCGGGGATTATCTCGTTCAGGGCATCGTCTCTGCGGTTCACGGGGTCATGGGTGGGACGCTCCGGAGCCGTCTCGAGGTTGTTCTGAGGTATGAAGCTCAGCAGCTTCTTGATGGTGTCGATGGCCTCCTGCTCGCTCTCAGCCGCGAAATGCGCCACGCCGCTCTTGCTTGCGTGCACGCTCGCGCCGCCCAGGTCCTCCTGGCTCACTTCCTCGCCCGTGACGCTCTTTACAACGCCGGGGCCGGTCAGGAACATGTAGGACGTTCCCTTGACCATGAGCGTGAAATCGGTCAGAGCAGGGGAGTACACTGCACCGCCGGCGCAGGGCCCCATGATGGCGCTTATCTGCGGCACCACGCCGCTGGAGAGGATGTTGCGCTCGAATATCTCGCCGTATCCCGCAAGGGCGTCGATGCCCTCCTGGATGCGCGCGCCGCCGGAGTCGTTGAGCCCAATGACGGGTGCGCCGACCTTCATTGCCAGGTCCATGACCTTGCAGATCTTCTCGCTCATGGTCTTGCTGAGCGAGCCTCCGTTCACGGTGAAGTCCTGCGCGAACACGAACACCAGGCGGCCGTCGATAGTTCCCTGACCGGTCACCACGCCGTCGCCGTCGATGTGCTGGGCTTCCATTCCGAAGTTGGTGCAGCGGTGCTGCACGAAGGCGTCGAACTCCTCGAAGCTGCCCTCGTCGAGCAGCAGGGCGAGCCTCTCACGTGCGGTGAGCTTGCCCTTGCCGTGCTGGGCGTCGATGCGCTTCTGTCCGCCTCCAAGTGCGGCTGCAGCGCGGCGCTCTACCAGCTTCTCTATCTTTTCTGACTGTATGCTCATAGTCGTTGGGTTTGTTTACTGATGTGCGGGGCGGAGCAGGTCGTTCACTACCTTCACGGGGTTGAAGGTCTCGACGGGAACCTCTACGAACAGGGTGTTCCAGTCAGACATCGAACCGTTCCAGAGTCCGGGCAGTTCCAGAGCCTTGAGCTCGCGTCCCTGATAGCTCTTCGAGCTGATGAGACCCGTTTCCTCGTCGACGTGCTCCAGCAGGTCGAACTTCTCGCCATTGTTGTCGCGCAGGCAGCACACGAGGTCAACCGGGTTGAAGTGGGTTGCTGCCTTGAGCGCTGCAACTGCCTGAGGATCATCGGGATTGATCTGTGCGCCCTCGAGAATCTGCAGCGAGGTGCTGCCGTCCTTTGCCCTGATGATGAAGGGGCCGCCGCCGGGCTCGCCTTCGTTCTTGACCATGCCGCATACGCGGATGGGGCGGTCCAGCTTGGCACGCAGGCTCAGAGCGCGGTCCTTGCAGTCGTGCGGCTCCGGTATCTCTACGCAGAGCTCGTCGCGCAGGAATTCCTCTATCTCGTTGCAGAGCTCCTGCACTTCGTCAGAAGCCCACACGTCCACCTGAGGGCCGAGGTTTGCTGCGAGTATAGGAGTGTAGCCTAAGGGTATCACCTCTGACGAAGCAATCTGGTCGAGTGCATAGATGTATCCGAAAATCCTGTCCCTCAGCTCAAGTGCCTTGCCCATGAGCACCTTCTTCCAGAGGTAGGTGGTGGGCTGTATGCGCTCCACGCAAACATTATCTATATTCTTGATGCTCACCAGCTCGGCGTCAAGCTCGTTAAGGTTGTAGATGAGCGCGCCGTGTCCTGCGGGGCGGAAGAGTATGCTGCCGTCGTCCTTCACGAACGGCTTGCCCTCGGCATCCACTGCAACGGTGTTGGTCTCTGGGTCCTGGAAGGTGAAGGTGACGTTGTACTTCACGCCGTAGCGTGCCTCGTATTCGTCCTTGATCTCGGCGAGCGCGGCCTCGAACAGAGGCTTGTGCTCGGGCGATATGGTGATGACCAGATTCACGCTGCCGTCGGCGTTGCGCATGTAGGCCTGACCCTCCACGAAGTGCTCTGCCAGTGCGGTGCGCACCTCGCCGGGGTAGCGGTGGAACTTCAGCACGCCCTTGGGCTTTGCGCCGTAGTTCAGGCCCTCCTCGGTAAGCAGCCTGGCGGCTGTTGCCTTGGGCTCAAAAGGCTCAGTGCCAAATACTTCGGGAGTATAGAAAGCGAACTTCTCAAGGTTCTGCGCCAGCTTTATGCTGGATGCGTTGTCTTCCTTCATGCCGGCGAAGATGTCCTTGAACATCCTCGATGCCGCACCCGATGCAGGCACGAACTTGCACTTTCCGGCCACCTCGGCAGAGTCGAAGTAGTCGGCAGCTTCCTTCTGCTGCTTCTCGTCAAGTACGCAAATACCGTTGCCGGCAGTGGCGGGAGCCACGATGTCGAGCCAGGGGAAACCCTTCTTGAAGCGCTCAACCTGAGCATTGATCTTGTTCTTGTCCATATCTTAGTCTATGTAGAATTCTCGTCTGAACTGGTAGTTCTCCCTCAGGTACTCGAATGAATCGGGGTTGCTGCGGAAGAGGAAATCATCTGTGAAAATAGGGTAGTTGTACTGCATGATTGCGGCCACCTCGCCCTGAGTCTTGCCGCGCACGTCGAGCTTCACGGCCTGCAGCTCCTTCATGTCGGTGTGCGGGAAGAACTCGTACAGCGGCGCTATGCCGAGGAACCTCGCGACAGCCCTTACCGTCATCATGCAGCCTATCTGCTTGCCCTGATATGAGTAGCCCGCAATGTGCGGAGTGGCTATGGCCACCTTCTCCAGCAGCTCGCGGTTCACGTGGGGCTCGTGGTTCCAGGTGTCGATGATCACCGGGCCAAGGTGGGGGATTGCCTCGATGAGGTCGTCGTCCACCACCACCTCGCCGCGTGAGGCGTTCACGAACATCGCGCCCTCCCTCATCTTCGCGAAGAAGGCCGAGTTCGCCATGGCGCGGGTGCCGTCGTGCAGAGGCACATGCAAGGTCACAATGTCTGAATTCTCAAGCAGATAGTCCAGCGGGCAGAAGTGCGCAGGGCCCTCCTTCGCGGCCCTCGGAGGGTCGCAGAGGAGCACCTTGAAGCCAAGCTGACGGGCCATGGTCTCGACGCGGCTGCCCACGCTGCCCACGCCCACGATTCCAAGGGTGGAGCCGAACAGAGGCATGCTGTTGCGTGCCGCTGCGCCGTACAGAGCACTGAACACGTAGTTCATCACACCGCCCGCGTTGCAGCCCGCAGCGTTGCGTATGCAGATGCTGTGCGCCTCGCACCAGGGGATGTCGATATGGTCGGTGCCTATGGTGGCGGTGGCGATTATCTTCACCTTGCTGCCCTCCAGAAGTGCCGCGTTGCACTTGGTGCGGGTGCGGGTCAGGAGAGCGTCGGCGTCCAGGACGTCGGCACGGCTGATCTCGCCTCCTTCCTTGTAGACTACTTCGTCGGCGTATGGCTCGAACACACCCTCGATGAAGGGGATTGCTCTGTCGATGACTATCTTCATTTCAACCTGATTTCCTTTACGTAGCCGACCAGCGGCTCGTCCTGAGTGAACAGTTCGTCGCCTGCCAGTATGGCGTTTACCTTCTCCAGCAGGAACTGCCGCTGAATGTTCAGCTGGCTGCGTATCACGCTGGAATTCAATGTTATGAACAGTATTCCGTCGCGGTAGAATCGCCTTACCGTGTAGGGGGCTGCGCCCGATGCCTGGTCCCACGCCGCGAACACTCTCTGGGTGTTCAGCCCCGGGGTCAGGTGGTAGGCCTTCAGCCATGCCCTCAGCGCGTCGCCCACAGGCTGCGCCGTCTTGCGCTCCATCCTACTCATCTATGCGGGTGAAGACGCCTCCTTCCGTCTCGAAATATGCTCTGTCGGACGTTATCGCGTCCACTATCTGCTTGATTCTCACCTTGTTGGAGTCGGTGAGGAAAATCTGCCCGAAATCGCTGCCTGAAACCATCTGCAGCAGGTTCGCCACGCGGGAGGTGTCCAGCTTGTCGAAGAGGTCGTCGAGCAGGAGGATGGGCGCGTAGCCGTAGGACTGCTTCATCAGCTCGTACTGAGCGAATTTCAATGCCACCAGGAACGACTTCTGCTGCCCCTGCGAGCCGCAGCGCCTGATGGGGTGCCCGTCCATCGTGAAGATGAAATCGTCCCTCTGGATGCCGCTGGCGGTGTATTTCAGTATGGCGTCGCGCTCGCGGCCGGCCTTCAGCAGCTCCTCGAGAGGGGCCTTGTGGAGGTCGGAGCGGTACTCGATCCCGACGCTCTCCCTGCCGCCGGAGATCCTGCCGTAGTACTCGTTGACTATGGGCGTCAGCGATTCGCAGAACTCCTCGCGCTTGCGGAAGATGGGCTCGGCGAAGCGGGCAAGCTGCAGGTCGAAGGTGCTGAGGAGCTCGTCGTCGGTGATGCCGGCCTTCAGCAGCTTGTTGCGCTGCAGGAGCACGCGGTTGTATTGCTGCAGGGCCGAGAGATACTCAGGGTCCATCTGACTCAGCACGATGTTCACGAAGCGCCTGCGCTCCTCGCCGGACTCGCTCACCATCGCGGTGTCGGCAGGGGAGACCATGACTATCGGTAGCACGCCGATGTGGTCGCTCACGCGGCCGTAGGCCTTCTCGTCCTTGCGGACCTTCTTGCTCTCGCCCGTGGTCTGAACGCTGAAGCGGGTGGCCATGCCGTTCGGCATGTCGTACATGCCGCTCACGGCGAACGAGCGGGTGCCGTGCCTGTAGAGGAACTGGTCGCTCGAGGCAAGGGCGCTCTTGGTCATGCTGAGGTACCAGATGGCATCCAGCAGATTGGTCTTACCCTCGCCGTTCCCACCGCTTATGCAGTTCACGTTCGGCGAGAACTCAAGCTCCTGGAGCTCGATGTTGCGGAAGTCCTGTACCACTATTTTCTTTAGCGTCGGCATAGTGCAAATTTAGTAAAATTTACTAAAGCAGCCAATTCCTTTGAAGGATATTGCAATCTTGAACAATTTTGAGTATTTTTGTGGGCTCGAAATGAGAAAATTAAACATCAATCAATATGGCAAAGCTTAAAGAAAATGAGAAAGCTGCAGTAAGCCAGGAGGCTCTTCAGCAGACCGTATCGACCAAGACCGACGAGTTCTTCAAGAAGAACAAGAAACTCCTCTGGGGCATTGTGATCGCAGTTGTAGTCATCGCACTTGCAATCCTCGGATACCAGAAATTCATCTACCAGCCCAAGTGTGCTGAGGCAATGCAGCAGACCTATCCCGCTGAGATGAACTTCCAGGCAGGTGAGTACGAGCTCGCACTCAACGGAGACGGCAACGTTCTCGGTTTCGCTGAGATCATCAAGGAATATGGCACCAAGGCCGGCAAGGCAGTGTACCTCTATGCAGGTGTCTGCGAGTACCAGCTCGGCAACTTCGATGCAGCTCTCGACTATCTCAACAAGTATGACGGAAAGGAGCCCATCCTCGCTGCACGCGCAGAGGCTTGCAAGGGCGACGCATACGTAGGACTCGAGAAGTACCAGGAGGCCATCAAGTGCTTCGAGAACGCAGCTGCAAAGGCTGACAACATCTTCGCTGCAGGCTACCTCTTCAAGGCTGGCATCGCATACGAGGAGCTCGGCAACAATGCAGAGGCTCTCCGCTGCTACAAGGCCATCGAGGACAAGTATCCTCAGAGCATCGAGGCATACGACATCGACAAGTACATCTCAAGAGTGGAGGAATAATATGGGAAGAGCATTCGAATTCCGCAAGGAGCGCAAGATGAAGCGCTGGGGTCACATGGCCCGCACTTTCACCAAACTCGGTAAGGAAATCACCATCGCCGTCAAGATGGGCGGCCCCGATGTAACAGGTAATCCCCGTCTCCGCGCCCTCATGGCTGAGGCCCGCGCAGAGCAGATGCCTAAGGAGAACATCGAGCGCGCCATCAAGAAGGCAACCGAGAGCAAGCAGGGCGACTTCAAGGAGGTCATCTTCGAAGGCTTCGGACCTTTCGGTATCGCATATCTCGTCGAGACCGCTACCGACAACAACACCCGTACAGTGGCTAACGTCCGCTCATACTTCAACAAGTGCGGCGGTTCCCTCGGAACATCAGGTTCAGTTGCGTTCATGTTCGACCGCAAGTGCACCTTCCGCATCAAGGAGAAGGACGGCGTTGACCTCGAGGAACTCGAGCTCGAAATGATCGACTACGGCGTAGAGGAGCTCTACGAGCAGGTAGAAGTCGACAAGGACGACAACGAGACCAAGGTCATCGTCATCTACGGTGAGTACAGCGCATACGGCCAGATCCAGAAGTACATCGAGGAGAACAACTACGAACTCATCTCCGGTGGCTTCGAGCAGATCCCCAACGTCGACCTCAAGGACGCTACCGAAGAGCAGCGCGCCACCCTCGACAAGCTCACCAACATGCTCCTCGACGACGAGGACGTCACCAACGTCTACACAACTCTTAAGCCTGCGGAGGAATAATTCCTGCTGGGGTGTTCCCCCGGGAGGTTTCCTTCTGGCTTTCAGAGTTTCTCTGATACTAAAAGAGCCCGCTTCTGGCGGGCTCTTTTGTTATTCTAGGGCCCTTTGGGGCTCCTTCTGGGTCACTTTCCGAAATAACTACCGATTCTCGGACAGAATTCTCAAAATTGCCTCTTACATCCTCTTTTCCCATCCTATATTGACGATTTTCGGCGAAAAAACCCTACTTCCTCGGAAGGTAAGACCAAAAACCCTCCACCTTCCGGGAAAGAGGCCTTTTCCCGCTGATTTTCTTTAAAATTGGTCTTCGACATCCCTTATTTTACCCTTCTCAAACCCAATTTCTCACTTTCTATCCGACAAAACGCCCTTTTCCCGTCAAGTACTTTTTCAACAAGATTATCTGGAACCAATTCCCCCTTATCCGGAGTTTGTTCGGCTGAATAATCTTAGTCAAAACTGTATTCCCCAAAATTATCAATCATATCTTTGTGGCTAAAGTCATTATTCCTGATGGTGCTGGTAAAGCGGGGAGGCCAGCGCCCCAAGAGGCGGGCCACCCGGCCCTCCTCACGGGCCCCTTGCCGATTGCCGGCTTCGGCCGACCGGATTATTCCACCAAGCCCTAGCTGAACATTCGGCCCACACAAATCGTTCGTTTGGAACATATATCCAGCAACAGACTCTGGCACTGAAGACCATCAGTCTTAGAAATATCGCAAATTTCTCGGTAGCAATAACATAAAAAACATAAACTAAACATCTAATACATGAATTTGTGACCAATGTTTCTGATGTTTTCTTGCAGGGATTCCGCCAATGATCTAACTTGCGGCTACCAAACTTAAACTATATCGGGGCTGGCCTTTGACTCCTCTCGCTTTCATACCAATTTCAATTTCATAGTATTAAGTTTATTAGGTCAGCCCCTTCCGAAAATTATGAAAAACAATATAGAACCTAACGCCAATCAAAAGCCACACTACTTCCATTGTGCGACGAAGGGCTTACCGAACGATCTTCTGTTCGGCAGCGAAAAAGCATTTATCGCGGGCATGAACAGGATTGCAGTCTGCTACCTGAAAATGCAGAGGAAGAGCCCTGTCCTAATCATTGCTTTCTGCTTGATGGACAATCACTTACACTTCATTCTTCACGGTACTGAGGAAGACTGCATGAGCTTCATGCAACTCTACAAAAAGCTGACTGAGATGTGGCTGGCTAAGCACCCAGAAGAAGGCCTGCCTGGCAAAAACTGGGAAATCGGCATCTGGCTGATACCAGACCAGGAGCATCTTATTGAAAAGATAGTATACGTTCTCCGGAATCCCATGGCCGCCGGGCAGCCGTTCACTCCCATAACCTATCGCTGGAGTTCGGGCGGACTGCTCTTTTCTGACAAGTCTTTCGTGCTGAATGCCAGCCATTTTGCAAAAGAGATGACTGGCAATCAGCAACGGCTCGCCTTCTTCACACGCGAGCAGATTCCAGACAACTGGCTGGTGATGCCGGATGGAATAATCTGGCCAGGAAACTATACCCAGTACCAGAGGGCAGAGCGCGCATTCAGGAATGTCTGGCAGTTTATGTTCGAGCTGAGCCAGAAGGTGGAAGAAAAGGTGAACCTTGAAATTGAGGAGGACTATATCTCGCTGCCCGACAACGAAATCCGGGAAAAGGCGGTTGCACTTTCCATGCAGATGTTCAATCGTGACCGCATCTCTGACCTATCGGTTTTGCAGCGGCAGCGCCTCGGCAAGGAGCTGAAAAGGCAGGTGCGCACTTCGACGAAACAGATTGCCCGGATTGTTCACATACGGTACGAGATACTGAAGGAATTGCTTAGATGACAGCGAGTTAGGGTAGCGGCCAGCACAATGGAACTGGGATGAGTGGGCTGCTTGATACCCGCAAGCGTCTGGGAACGTGAGGAGGGTTTGCCAACGGAATAGCATGATTCCATGAACCGCGGGAGGCCCCGCCTCTTGGGGCGCTGGCCTCCGCTATGCAGACTATTTCTGCAAGATCACTTAAATGATTTACCCCAAAGAAAATTAGGAAAATTTCTCCAATACCATACATGACTAATCCAGAACAACAACTCAGTTACCATCTGTTGATTGGGAAAATAAAGAACTCACGTGACGAGGATCGTACTGAAGAACTTCCGCGAACGAATACAAGAAATAGCGTTAACTCTATCTGTTGAAAAAGTACTTGACGAGAAAAGGACGGTTTGTCGGATGGAAAGTGAGAAATTGGGTTTTGAAAGGCCTCGGAGAAGGTTTTCGACAGACAATTTTCATGAATATCCGCGAGAAGAGGCCACATTCCCGGAAGGTGGAGGTTTTTAGGCCTTACCTTCCGAGGAAGTAAGGGTATCTTGCCGAAAACTATGAAAATAGGACGCGTGGACAGGGTGAAACAAGCAATATCGCCAAACCTGTCCGACAATCCAAGCATATTTCGGAAGGTGGTTTTCACAGAGCCCGGGAATCGGTGGTTTTTTCGGAAAGTGCCGCCGAAGGCAGGCCAAGAAGGCCCTAGGATACCAAAAGCGCCCCGGAAGGACAGGGGCGCTTCTGTGGATTAAGGGAGAATGGTATTCAGAGAGCGCAAAAAAAGAGCCCACCCGAAAGTGGTCTCTCAAATTAATATATCCAAACGTTTATTCGCTGGTATAATTGTCAAAATAACCCTGCACAAGGACGATCGGGGTGCCCTTGTCGCCGGAGCCGGAGGTGAGGTCGCAGAGCGAACCGATGAGGTCGGTGAGCTGGCGGGGAGTGGTGCCCTCTGACACCATCTGACCCTTCAGAGAGCCCTCGCCTGAAGCCTCCTTGGCGGCCTTCAGAGAAGCGTCCTTGGCGCGTATGCTTGAAGAAATCGCAGCCTTAAGCTCTTCTCCAGACAAAGCAGCGAAGTCGTTATCGGCCAGATACTTGAGCTTGATCTCGTTAGGTGTTCCGCGCAGCCCGTCAGTGAAAGCGGGGGAGACCACGGGATCGGCCAGCTCCCATATCTTTCCCTGGGGATCCTTGAAGGCGCCGTCGCCGTAAACCATCACCTCGACGTGCTTGCCGCAGGCGGCCAGAACGCGTGCCTGGATGTCCTCAACGAGGCCCTGGCAATGGTGGGGGAAGAGCTTCACGCTGTCCTCGGTGGCCTTGTTGGAACCGAGCAGTCCGTAGTTCTCGTTGTAGCCGCTGCCGTCGACTGAAGATGTGAGTATATCATCCAGCCCCAGCACAACCCTCGCGCCGGCCTCCTTCAGAATGCGTTTCGTCCTCTTGCGGGTATGGATGTCGCAGGTGATTACAGTATCGGTGAACTGCAGGATGGTCTTCGGGCGGTTCGCGAACACGATCTCGCACTCGGCGCCGCACTCGCGGATAAGGTCGCCGTAGTACTGCACGTAGTCAACGCCGGTGAACTCGTGCTTCTCGTAGCCGAACAGCTCGCGGTAGCGCTCGAGCGTGAGCACATCAGAGTAGGGGCTCACGCCGGCTTCGTCGATCTTGTCGATGCTCACAAGGGCGTTGCCCACCTCGTCGGAGGGGTAGCTGAGCATGAGCACCACCTTCTTGCAGCCCTGCGCAATACCGCGCAGGCAGATGGCGAAGCGGTTCCTCGAAAGAATGGGGAACATGACGCCAACGGTGCCGCCGCCGGTCTTGGTGCGCACGTCCTGGGCGATGGCTGCCACAGGCGCGTAGTTGCCCTGCGCGCGGGCTACCACCGATTCGGTGATGGCAATGACGTCGCGGTCGCGGAGGGGGAAACCCTCGTCGGCTGCTGCGGCGAGTACGCTGGAAGTTACGATTTCTGCAAGATTGTCGCCCTCGCGGATGATGGGGCAACGGATACCACGGGATACGGTCCCGACCAGTCTCTGATGTTCTTTCATATCTGTTAGTGCCGAAGCCCACCGGACAGAATGCCGGATCAAGGCCTTCGGGCATACAAAGATACATAAAAATGGGTGAAATAAATTGGCATTGTACCTTTTTTTAAGTAAGTTTGTAAAGCTATATAAGCCTTAAATTATGCCATACAAAAGAAGAATTGTCATTACCGGTGGCGCCGGATTCATCGGAAGTCATGTCGTAAGACTATTTGTGAACAAATATCCCGAAAATAAGATCATTAATCTCGACAAGCTTACCTACGCCGGCAACCTCGCCAACCTCAAGGACGTGGAGGACAAGCCCAATTACAAGTTCGTGAAGATGGACATCTGCGACTTCGACGCCTTCTACAAGCTTATGCAGGACGAGAAGATCGACGGCATCATCCATCTTGCAGCAGAGAGCCATGTCGACCGCAGCATCAAGGATCCTTTCACCTTCGCAAAGACGAACGTGATGGGAACCCTCAGCCTGCTTCAGGCAGCCAAGCTGTACTGGGAGTCACTTCCCGAGAAGTACGAAGGCAAGCGCTTCTACCATATCTCAACAGACGAAGTCTACGGAGCACTTGAGATGACCGACCCCGATGGCATCGAGCCTCCTTTCACAACAAAGGCTAGCTCAGGAGAACACCACCTTGCATACGGCAAGGACTTCTTCTACGAGACAACGAAGTACAACCCCCACAGCCCCTACAGCGCCGCCAAGGCCAGCTCTGACCACTTTGTGCGCGCATACCACGACACCTATGGCATGCCCACGATCGTGACCAACTGCAGCAACAACTACGGCCCCTACCAGTTCCCGGAGAAGCTTATCCCTCTGTTCATCAACAATATCCGCCATCGCAAGCCGCTGCCCGTTTACGGCAAGGGCGAGAACGTGCGCGACTGGCTGTACGTCGAGGACCATGCCCGCGCAATCGACACCATCTTCCACCATGGCAAGGTGGCAGAGACATACAACATCGGCGGCTTCAACGAGTGGAAGAACATAGACATCATCAAGACCGTAATCAACACCGTTGACCGCATACTTGGCCGTCCCGAGGGTGCCGACCTCGATCTCATAACATACGTCACCGACCGCCTCGGCCATGACGCGCGCTATGCCATCGACAGCACCAAGCTCCAGAAGGAACTCGGCTGGGAGCCCAGCCTGCAGTTCGAGGAAGGCATAGAGAAGACCGTCCGCTGGTATCTCGACAACCAGGAATGGATGGACAACGTCACCAGCGGCGACTACCAGAAGTATTACGAATCGATGTATAAGGACAGATAGAGTGTCAGCTTTTGTCTGTCCTTGATCTGTCTATTCTATACAATGCGTGAATTCAAGGATATCAAGATTGCAGTAGCCGGAACCGGCTATGTCGGATTGAGCATAGCGACGCTTCTTAGCCAGCATCATCAGGTAACGGCAGTTGATGTCATTCCAGAGAAGGTAGAGAAGATAAACACGCGTATCTCGCCTATCCAGGATGCATACATCGAGAAATATTTCGCAGAGAGGGAACTCAACCTGACCGCTACGCTTGACGGTGTAGCTGCATACAAGGACGCCGATTTCGTTGTCATAGCGGCCCCGACCAATTACGATCCCCTCAAGAATTACTTTGACACCTCCCATGTTGAAGAAGTCATTGACCTTGTGCTGAGCGTCAACCCCGACGCCGTGATGGTCATCAAGAGCACTATTCCTGTAGGTTACACACGCTCACTTTACGTCAAGTACGCCCTCAAGTTCCTGACCGATCCGGCCCTCGCTGGCCACAAGTTCAACCTCCTTTTCTCTCCGGAGTTCCTGCGCGAGAGCAAGGCCCTTGAAGACAACCTCTGGCCGTCACGCATCATTGTGGGCTATCCCAAGGCACTCCCTACAGGCGCCGACAGCAAGTGGGACGAAGAGAATGCCGCCATTGGCGCCATCGGCAGCCCTAATGCAGAAGAATACGCAAAGACCTTTGCAAACCTTCTTCAGGAAGGAGCCATAAAAGAGAATATCGACACCCTGTTCATGGGCATGAAGGAAGCAGAGGCCGTAAAGCTTTTTGCCAACACCTATCTGGCACTTCGAGTGTCATACTTCAATGAACTTGATACCTACGCAGAGGTCAAAGGCCTTGACCCGCAGGCAATCATCAACGGAATCGGACTCGACCCACGCATAGGCACTCACTACAACAACCCTTCATTCGGTTATGGAGGCTACTGCCTGCCCAAGGACACCAAGCAGCTCCTTGCCAACTATCAGGACGTACCGCAGCAGATGATGACTGCCATTGTAGAGTCGAACAAGACACGCAAGGACTTCATTGCCGATCAGGTGCTCAAGATGGCAGGATACTATTCGGAGAACGGACAGTACGAGTCAGGTAAGGAGAAGGAAGTCGTTGTGGGCGTCTACCGCCTCACCATGAAGGCCAACTCTGACAACTTCCGCCAGAGCGCCATTCAGGGTATCATGAAGCGCATCAAGGCAAAGGGAGCGACAGTGGTTATATATGAACCTACCCTGCCCGATGGTGACACCTTCTTCGGCAGCAAGGTAGTGAACGACCTTGCAGAATTCAAGAAGCTGAGTCAGGCTATTATTGCCAACCGCTATGATTCCTCCTTGGATGATGTTGAAGGAAAGGTCTATACGAGGGATCTTTTCAGAAGAGATTAGCATCTTAAATATGAAGAACATCATTTTATCCGCATTTTCAGTGCTTGCACTGCTCTCCGCCTGCTGCCAGCCTCAGCAAACGAAAATTCCCGAGAACAAGAAGGCCATCATGGACGCGTTCGTGGCCGGCACACTCGACCCGTCGTACGTGCCCGCGGCGTTCTTCGCGCATTTCCCCGGCCCGAAAGTGGGCGAGGGCGCGGTGCGCAGCCATCTGGAGTTCTACCTGAAGGGCAACGCCGACATCCTCAAGGTGCAGTTCGAGCAGTTCGTCCCGCGCATCGAAGAGCCTGAAAAGGACGAGATCTGGGCGGCGATCGGCAGCCCGATTCCCGAGGACTTCTACCGCCCGATACTCGAGCTGGTGAGCGGCATCCAGGCCATCGCCGGGCAGGACGTGTACGTGCTGCCGACCATCTACTCGCCCTACCAGGTGGCGCTGCAGGCGCTGGGCGAGAGTGGCATCCGCGAGGCGGCAACCAATCATCCCGACGGCTTCAAACGCCTTCTCGACTGCTACGCCGCATCGCTGCAATGGCTTGTGCATGAGTGCGTTGCGATTGGTATCGAGGGCTTCTACATGACCTGCCAGGGCGGCGAGATGAAGTACTACGACATCCCCGATTTCTACGGCCGTTTCATCCGCCCGAGCGACCTCTCGGTCATGAATTACTGCGCCGAGCGCGCGCACATGAACATCCTGCACATCTGCGACTGGGAGGGCGTGTACGACGACCTCACGCGCTACGCCGACTATCCCGGGCAGATCGTGAACACGCCGATCGACCTCAACGGCACGCGCTTCACTCTGAACGATGGCGTTGCGCTCTTTGGCGGACGCCCGGTGCTTGGCGGACTTGAGCGCAAGGGTATCATCCTGAGCGGCAGCGCCGCCGATGTTGCCGCTGCCGCCTCCAAGGCCATCGCCGACGGCCCCCGCGGCAAGATGATGCTCGGCGCCGAGTGCACCGTCTCCGACGCCCCCATGGCCAACATCCACGCCGCCATCCTCACCGCCCACCGCGGCGGCGAGGTGAGGGAGTAGCGTAATCAACTATACCTTAACATCATGAATACTAGGAAAATCCTTCTTTTTCTTCTCCCCATCCTCCTCCTCACTTCCTGCGGCGACCTGAAGTCGCGAATGGACGACATCGAGGCGCGGATGGCGGCGCTGGAGAAGCAGTGCGACCGCATGAACTCCGACCTGGCGGCCCTCCGCTCGATCGTGAACGTGCTGGACCAGGCGGACTTCATCAAGGGCGTGACGCCCGTTACGGCCGGCGGCGAGGTCATCGGCTACACCCTGGAGTTCCGCAACTCGCCGTCCATCACCATCTACCATGGCACCGACGGCAAGGACGGTAAGGACGCGCCGCGCATCGGCATTCGCAAGGACGGCGACGGTTATTACTGGACCCTCGACGGCGAGTGGCTGCTGGACGAGCAGTGGAGCCGGATTCTGGTGAGCGGCCGGGACGGAACGGACGGCCGCGATGGTGCTGACGGCATCACCCCGCAGCTCAAGATCGAGGACGGCATCTGGTGGGTATCGTACGATAACGGCCTCAGCTGGAGCGAGTTAGGTGCCGTGGCCCCGATGGTGGTGGCCGACATCCGCGAGGACGCGAACTACGTTTACATCACCCTGAGCTCCGGCACAGAGATCAAGCTGCCGAAGGTCGGGAGCGTGATCAGCTTCGAGGATCCGACGACCAAGATGCTCTGCGTCAAGTGCTGGGACGCCAACAAAGACGGCGAGCTGTCGTTCGACGAGGCGGCGGCGGTGACCTCGCTGGGCGAGACTTTCCAGGGCGCGGGCATCACCTACTTCAACGAGCTGGCGTACTTCAGCGGGCTGGAGGCTATCGACGACAACGCCTTCAATAAGTCTGGTATTCAGGAAGTTACGCTGCCGGCGAAGCTGAAGTCGATAGGCATACGCGCGTTCTATGCCACGCCGCTGCGGGGGATTGCCATCCCTGAGAGCGTGGAGTCGGTGGGCCGTGCGGCGTTCTACGCCTGCCGCGTGCTGGAGCGCGCGAACATCCCTTCCGGTATGACCGAAGTGCCCAGGCAGATGTTCGCGGGTTGCTGGAAGCTGCAGTCGATCGTGCTGCCTGAGGGGACGACCAAGATAGGGGACCAGGCCTTTCTGGAGTGCTTCGAGATGGCGGACGTGGCGCTGCCGGCGGTGCTGGATACGATAGGCGAGAGCGCCTTCAGTAAGTGCAACGCGTTCACCGAAATGATTATGCCTCAGTCGGTTAGATGTGTCGGGCAGAGCTGCTTCCACACCTGCGAGAACCTTGCGCACGTGGAGATTCCGGAGGGCGTGAAGGTGCTGGACCACATGGTGTTCCACAGCTGCCACGCGATGGAATCGTTCACCGTGCCCAGCAGCATCGAGCAGATAGGCTGGTTCACGTTCTGGGACTGTATCAACCTGCACGAGTTGGTTCTTTTGCCGACCGTGCCGCCCGCCGTCCGCACCGACAACGGCTCCTACACCCTTTTCAAGGACTGCCCTGAGGACCTGGTGATCCGCGTCCCCGACGTCGCCACCTACGAGTCCGATCCCTACTGGTCCCGCTACACCGGCATGTTCCAGGCTCTCGAGTAGGTGCCTTCGCCGCCCCGCCTTGGGCCGCTTGCTATTGTGCCCCGCCCGAGCCATTGATGCGGCCGATGCCCGCAATTGAAAAATAGTATCAAAACCTTGATGCTGGCAGGCGGATTGCTCTTAATTTTGCTTCCGAAATTAATTCTTGAAAACCATGAAAATCGGAGACAAAATGCCGTCTTTTCAGGTCCAGGACCAGAAAGGCGCTATTGTAAAGACAGAAGATCTTTTGGGCAAGGGGCACAAGATTGTCCTGTACACTTACCCCAAGGATAATACGCTCGGTTGCACTGCGGAGGCTTGCAGTTTCCGCGATGCGTACGATGATCTGCGCGCGGCGGGTTATACCGTTATCGGAGTGAGCAAGGATTCCGCTAAGAGCCACTCTGGCTTCGTGGAGAAGCATTCGCTGCCATTCACCCTTCTGGCAGACACGGAAGCATCCCTCCTCAAGGCTCTTGGCGCCTGGGGCGAGAAGAAGTTCTGTGGCAGGACGTGTGGCGGAACGCTCCGCAAGACCTTCGTTTTCAGCGAAGACGGTATCCTTGAACGCATCATCGACAAGGTCGATACCAGAAAGGCCGCCGAGCAGATTCTTGGAGAATAATCTTACCGGCTATGGAAAAGACAGAGAATGAAGTTTCAGGACAGCAGGTGAAGACCTGGATATGTTCTGTATGCGGATACGCGCACGATGGTGCCGAGCCGCCGAAGAAGTGCCCGCGCTGCGGCGTGGACGCGATGTATTTCGACCCTGTTGAATAGTCGAGCATTATCCCTTTGCTGTCATATCGTGAGGCCTGCCCATTGGCGGGCCTCACTGGTTTCCCCCATGAGTCATTGTGGCGCCCCGCCGGGAGACTTTCCTGAAAGATGGCGTTTTCTCGGAATGCCCCTTCTGAAGCCGTGCCTAATCGCTACACTGCATGTCATTTTTCGGGATTTTCGGCGAAAATCACGCATTTTCAAGGACAACCCCTCTGAAACTGCGACCATCTTCCTTGAAAACAGCACTTATCTAACAAGATTCCCCGAAAAATCAAGAGAAGCAGCCGCTACACAAGAAACTATTCCGCGATAGCACGAACAACAAAAAATAATACTAACTTTCCTCTATAAATCAAGTATTCCATACGTGTGAGAGATAAACAAAAGCGG
>JAKSKK010000063.1 GCA_024401745.1 Bacteroidales bacterium | reverse complement strand
ATTACAAAGTCCATCACCAACCGCGAGAGCGCATCCCTGGACAAGTATCTCCAGGAGATCGGACGCGAAGAGCTCGTCAGCCCCGAGGAGGAAGTGGAACTTGCACAGCGCATCCGCAAGGGTGACCAGGAAGCACTTGAAAAACTTACCAGAGCAAACCTCAGATTCGTGGTCTCTGTTGCAAAGCAATATCAGAATCAGGGACTCAGCCTCCCTGACCTCATCAACGAAGGAAACCTCGGCCTCATCAAGGCAGCCGAGAAGTTCGATGAGACCCGTGGATTCAAGTTCATATCATACGCGGTATGGTGGATCCGTCAGAGCATCCTCCAGGCTCTTGCAGAGCAGAGCCGCATCGTGCGTCTGCCCCTGAACCAGGTAGGCTCACTCAACAAGATCAACAAGGCACTCGGAAAGTTCGAGCAGGAGAACGAGCGTCAGCCTTCTACCGACGAACTTGCCGAGATGATAGATATCCCTAAGGACAAGATTGCTGACACCATGCGCGTCAGCGGCCGCCACGTGAGCGTCGACGCACCTTTCGTCGAGGGCGAGGACAACTCCCTTCTCGACATCCTGCCCAACGACGATTCTCCCATGGCTGACCGTGGCCTCACCAACGAGAGCCTCAGCACCGAGATCGAGCGTGCGCTCCAGATCCTCACTCCCCGTGAGCGTGAGATCATCAAGAGCTTCTTCGGCATCGGCTGCCAGGAGATGACCCTCGAGGAGATAGGCGAGCGCCTGGACCTCACCCGTGAGCGTGTGCGCCAGATCAAGGAGAAGGCCATCCGCAAGCTCAAGAAACCCTCAGCATCGAAACTCCTCAAGACCTACCTGGGATAATGACCGCAGAACAGTTCATCGCCTCCAAGGCCTCAGAGGCCGTAAAGGCACTTTATAACGTCGAATTCGCCGCCGCAAACATGCAGGTCGGCGTCACACGCAAGGATTTCGAGGGAGACTACACCCTCGTTGTGTTCCCCCTCCTCAGAATCTCTCATGCCGCTCCGGCTGCAACCGGCCAGGCAATAGGCGAGTGGCTCGTGGCCAACTGCCCCGAGTTCGCTGCATTCAATGCCGTGCAGGGCTTCCTCAACCTCAGCCTTTCCAACGTTTACTGGCAGGAGACCTTCGCTGCCATCGCTGCCGACAAGGACTTCGGCCAGCTGCCTTCGACCGGCCGCCGCGTTATGGTCGAGTTCAGCTCGCCCAACACCAACAAGCCCCTCCACCTCGGGCACATACGCAACAACCTCCTCGGCGCCAGCGTCAGCAACCTGCTCAAGGCTGCCGGCGATGAGGTCATCAAGACCACTCTCGTCAATGACCGCGGCGTGCATATCTGCAAGAGCATGTACGCATGGCAGAAGCGCTTTGACGGTGCTACCCCTGAGAGCACCGGAAAGAAGGGCGACCACCTGGTAGGCGACTGCTATGTGGAGTTCGCGAAGATGGAGAAGGAGAATCCTGCAGTCCTCGACGACGTGCACGAGATGCTCGTCAAGTGGGAGGAAGGCGACCCTGCAGTACGCGAACTCTGGCAGATGATGAACCAGTGGGTGTTCGACGGCTTCGAGCAGACCTACAAGGCTCTCGGCATCACCTTCGACAAGACCTACTACGAGCACGAGACCTACCTTCTCGGCAAGGAACTGGTGCAGAAGGGCCTCGACATGGGTGTGTTCGTGAAGGATCCTGACGGCTCAGTCTGGTGCGACCTCACTGCCGACGGCCTCGACCGCAAGCTTCTCCTCCGTTCCGACGGAACTTCAGTATACATGACCCAGGACCTTGGCACAGCCGAGCGCCGCTTCGCAGAGTACAAGCTCGACTCGCACGTATACGTAGTGGGCGACGAGCAGAACTACCATTTCCAGGTGCTCAAGCTCGTGCTTGGCAAGCTTGGATTCGACTGGGCCGAGCAGATATTCCACCTCAGCTATGGCATGGTCGAACTTCCCGAAGGCAAGATGAAGAGCCGCGAGGGAACGGTAGTCGACGCCGACGACCTCATTGAGAAGATGTACCAGGAGGCAAAGGCCACCAGCGAGGAGTCTGGCAAGCTCGAAGGCATGCCCGAGGAAGACAAGGAGCGCCTCTATCACATGATAGGCCTCGGCGCCCTCAAGTACTTCATACTCAAGGTCGATCCCAAGAAGAAGATGCTCTTCAATCCCAAGGAGTCCATTGACTTCAACGGCAACACAGGTCCGTTTATTCAGTATACTCACGCTAGAATACAAAGTATTCTGCGTAAGTATTTTGACGGGGGTTCCACCCCCGTAACGCCCCCCGAATTCAGCGCTGGCGAGCGACCTGCAAAGTCCGACTGGGCAGGTGCTGAGCTGAGCGCAAAGGAGATCATGCTCGTGAAGCTGCTTGCTTCCTATCCGCAGAAGGTGGCAGAGGCCGCTGCTTCATACAGCCCTGCAATCCTTGCGAACTATTCTTACGAACTCGCAAAGGAATTCAACCAGTACTATCATGATACTCCTATCCTCAAGGAGCCTGACCAGAAACTGCTCCAGATGCGTCTCTCTCTCATCGAGACCCTCGCGAGCGTCCTTCGCAAGGCCATGGCAGTACTTGGAATAGAACTTCCCGACAGAATGTAAAGAAAGCCCCGGCAACGGGGCTTTTACTATTTTCTGAAGAACTGAGATTTCTGAGCCCGTTTCCGGTTGGGGTCATGCTCCACGAAGACGGGCTTCATCGTGCGCGGGTCGAGCCCTGTGTAGAACATTACCGACGAAGTCGTCATGGGGGTGGGGGTGAAGTCCTGCACCTGTTCCATCCAGATGCCCTTCAGGCACGGGTTGGAGGCCAGCTTCTGCATGTCTGCCATGGTGCAGCCCGGGTGTGACGATATGAAGTAGGGCACCAGCCCGGTGTGGCGGCCTTCCTCGCGGTTGATCTTGTCGAATTCCGTGCGGAGCCGCTCGAACAGGCGGAAGCTCGGCTTTGCCATGTAGTCGAGAACCTTGTCCTCAGTGTGCTCCGGAGCCACCTTCAGGCGGCCCGACGTGTGGTCGAGCATCAGCGCGCGCAGATATGGCTTGCCGGTTGCATCCACGAATCCCTTCTCGTCAAGGAAGAGGTCGTAGCGCACGCCGCTGCCTATGTATGAATGCTTTATGCCTTTCACTGCGTCTACCTTTCTGTAGAGTTCCAGCACTCGGCTGTGGTCTCTGTCGAGGTTCTTGCAGGGGGAGGGATGCAGGCATGACTTGCGGCGGCACTTTGCGCACAGGGTGGTGTCCTTGCCGTGCATGCCGTACATGTTTGCGGTAGGTGCCCCGAGGTCGGATATGTTGCCGTGGAATTCCGGCATGGCAGCCAGCTTCTTCACTTCGGCAACGATGGATTCCTCTGAGCGTGACTGTATGAACTTGCCCTGATGGGCGGCGATTGTGCAGAAGTTGCAGCCTCCGAAGCACCCGCGGTGGGTGATGATGCTGTCCTTGATCATGTCGT
>JAKSKK010000062.1 GCA_024401745.1 Bacteroidales bacterium | reverse complement strand
GAGGGAAAGCAGGTTTACTTCTCGAAGGGCAATCTGCAGGCCACCTACAACGGCAGCTCATACAGCTGGGGATTCGCCTCGAAGCAGTACGACTTTATCGGCTCCGGCAATGAGGCTATCGCCAATCCCGTCGAGGGAATGACACTCGACCTTTTCGGATGGAGCACTGGTGCTAACGACTACGGTATTTCAACCTCCATGGAGAGAGACGACTACAAGGGCGATTTCATCGACTGGGGAAAGGCTCTCGGCAGCAACGTATGGCGCACGCTCACCGCTGATGAATGGGAATACCTTGTTGGCACACGAACCGTTCATGAGGGAACCGGATACGGACACACTTGTACATGGGCTACCATCAATGAAGTCGAAGGCCTCATCATATTCTGCGACGATTACGACGGCTTCACTGATGATCTTGACAGAATTCCGGATGGTTGCGTATTCCTTCCTGCAGCAGGTCGACGCCTTGGGACCGAGTACACAGGCGAAGGCTACGTTTATTATTGGTCCGCATCGCCAAGCTCTCCGAGCCAGGCTAAGAATTTATATTTCGAGGAAGTCAAAGAACCTCAAGAATCTTATAGCTACATGGGCATGTCCACTCGAAACTTCGGCTACTCTGTCCGTCTCGTCACCGATTGCAATTAACAAGTCAGTAAGAGATGAATATGAGATACATCCTCGCCATAGCTGCTCTGCTTGCAGGGCAGATCATGGCGTCAG
The DNA here is from genome assembly GCA_024401745.1 of Bacteroidales bacterium. GTDB lineage: Bacteria > Bacteroidota > Bacteroidia > Bacteroidales > UBA932 > Cryptobacteroides. Next base: position 3,904 of record JAKSKK010000062.1, on the reverse strand, counting down.
CGCAGGAGCCGGGAGCTGAGAAGCTTGGGCTCGACCTTACGATAGTGACCTCCAACGTCCGTTATGACGAGCCGGAGGACGGCATCAACCGCTGGGACAACAGGAAGGACGCCCTGGTCGCCGAGATACTTTCCACAGACCCCGACATAATCGGCACGCAGGAGTGCCTGCACTCTCAGCGTCAGTACCTGAAGAAGGCGCTCAGGGGCTACAAGACCGTAGGCGTGGCCCGCGAGGACGGCAAGAAGGACGGCGAGTACTCCGCCATCTTCTACCGCAAGAGCCGTTTCAAGGCCATCAAATGCGGCAATTTCTGGCTCAGCGAGACCCCTGACGTCCCCAGCATCGGCTGGGACGCCGCCTGCATCCGCATCGCCACCTGGGCCTTCCTGGAAGAGAAATCCACCGGCAAGCGCTTCTTCTTCATTAACACGCACCTCGACCACGTGGGCGGAGTGGCCCGCCGCGAAGGCGTGAACCTCCTGTGCCGCAAGGCAAAGGAGATCGGAGGCGACTGCCCCATGGTGATCACGGGCGATTTCAACTCCTGGAGGGGTGACCCCGTCATCCTGCATGTCAAGAGCTGCGGCCTCCTGCACACCTTCGACATTGCCAAGGAAAGGAAGACCGGCATCGCGAGCTACCACGGCTTCGAGGGGCTTGAGAGCATGGCGAAGTACGTCCCCGAGGACCAGCGTCCGGCCCTTCTCGACTATATCTTCATCAGCGAAGGATCCTGCTCATACTACGAGATTCTGCCGGAGAAGAGCCCCGACGGCCAATTCGTGTCCGACCACTGCCCCGTAACTGCAAAGGTCAGGCTGTAGAATCTTATCTACTTGATAATGAACCAGTTGTAGCCGCCCGCAGGGATGGTTACGGTGAGTTCTATGCTGTAGTCGCGGCGGAGCCTGTACTTCCTGGTACGGCCCTCCTGCTCGGTCACGCGGGCCTTCCTGGTGAGGCCGGTGTAGTACAGCGGAACCTTGATGGTGCGGGTGATCTCCTCGTCGGTGGGGTTGAAGACCATGATGAAGCCCTTCTCGTCCAGGCCGGGATTCACGTGCATGAAGCCGTCCCAGTCAACGCCGTCGGGGCGGCGGAGGTGAACCACGTCGCTGCAGAGAATGTCGCGGTACTTCTTGTACCAGGCGATCACTTCCTTCACGCACTCCTTGGTTCGCTCGGTGTCGTAGAGGCGGAAGCCGCGGTAGCAGGCCTGCACGCCCGAACCGTAGTTCTGAATCATGTGGGCCTTGTAGGCGTCAAGATGCTCGTCCAGAGGCTCCAGAGTTGCCGCTGCGCCACCGCCGTGGTACTGCACCAGCGGCACGAAGGTCCAGCTGTTGGTGGCGGTGCGCTTCCACATTCCGTCGTATATGTTCTGGCGGCCGAGGATTATCTGCCTGTCACGCGGCAGCGACCAGTTGACCTCGCGGTAGCCCACGGCGCTCTTGTTCGAGCCCACGAAGCGGAATCCGTCGTCGGGCACGTTCATGAATATGCCGTTGGCGCACATCCAGCGGTACATGTCGTCGATCACGAGGTGCTGTTTCCACTGAGAGTCCTCCAGTCCGGTGTGATGGGCGTGGGTGGTTGAGGCGCAGGGGTCGCCGTTGTACGAACCGTCGTGCTCCAGCACGTCGAAGCCGGTCTTTTCGTAGAACGCCCTGATCTTGCGGAAGTAGTCGTAGCCCCAGTCGGTGCAGATGCATGGCGAACTGCCGAAGGTCATGCCGCCCCTCTTGCCGGTGGCGGGGTTGATGAGGTCGACCTCGTCGCTGATCCAGCGGCTGGCGTATAGCGAGTAGCCGCCGAGCTCTATGCCCTTGGAGTGCGCGTAGTCGGCCAGAGCCTTGAACTTTGCGATGTTCTCCTCCGACTCGTCCTCCATGTCAAGGCCGGAGCCGAAGCTGAGGATGACCATCTCGTAGCCCGTCTCGGCGCACTGGTCGATTGCCGTCTTCACGACCTCAGGGTCGGTGGAGGTGCAGTGCATGAATATGGGATTCTCGCTCGTCCAGGGCGCGATATGGTTGCAGAAACGCTTGAACGACAGCGACTTGCGTTCCCTGTCCTCGCTGTCGTACGGCATCATCCAGTTCCTGAAGCTCTTGAATGTGCCGCCGGCCTGAATCACATCCTGAGGGCCGCGGGGGAGCCTGACCTGAAGCTGGCAGGGGGTGTCGAGGGCGTAGCTGACCTGCGAAGTGTAGCGCGGGTCCTTCTCCCAATGGGTGGTGAATCCCTCGTCCCAGTCGCTCTCGACGTACATGTTGGGCAGGCGGAAGCGCATGGGGCCGTCGACTATGGAGTCGCCCTCCACCATGGCCAGGTCCTCGAGCATGAACTCGTTCAGCATGTACGCGTAGCCCGCCTTGTTGCTGAGCTCGAACCATTTGCTGATGATGGGATATCCGTCGTACACGGCAACGTGCAGGTCAAGTTCCAGGTCCTTGAGGAGCCCGGGGCCTACGAGCTTGAACACCAGCTCCTTGCCGGTAGGCTTCCACTCCTTCACCAGTGCCCAGCGCTTGTGCTTCCACTCCATGCGGGGCTGAAGGTCGCGCACCTCGAAGTCCACTACCTGGAACGAGTCCGGGATGGGGGTGAAGCCGTCGATCCAGCTGCTGAGCGTGTAACCGTATTCGAACTGCCCCGTGAGGCCGCCTATGCTGTAGATGTGCCCGTCGATCTTGAGGGAACCCTCGCTGCTGGGTGAGCGCAGCAGGGCCTCTTCCGACATTGCATTGTAGATGTCGATGGTGGCGAGGTTGGGAATTACTCGGAAGCTCCTGGAAACCAGGCCGTTGCCTATTACGATGGTCTTGCCGTCGCCGGTGCCGGAAACGGTGGCGCCGAAGCTGCTGTTGTCGATGAGCCAGTCTGCCTTGGGCCTGCCGCACCTTGCCGGACGCACGGGGAGGGACGATATCTTCTCGCGCAGTGGCGCCATGATGCCTTCATCCACCTCCGCGCTGCCGCCGGCGCCGTCAACGTCAGCCGGGGCGGGCTTTATCTCGAAGTAGTCGAACACTGCATCGATCCAGTCGGCATGGTCGCCGCTGATGCCGTCACCGGCATCCTCCACGATGAGTTCGAAGGTCTCGATGCCGCGGATCGCGAGCCTGACCGGCTTTGCGGGGTCTCCGCCGCGCATTACACCGCTGTTGAAGAGCTCCTTGCCGTCGCCCAGGATCCTGAATACCACGCTGCCCTTGCCCACGGTGCCGTCGGCCGAGCCGATGCCGCGGAACTCCTTGCCCTTCTCCACCGAGGTGTAGAAGATCATCGTGCCGTCAACGAGGGGCACTTTTATGAGCTCGGGGTCGCTGTAGTTCACCCTGTTGTCGTTCACGCCCACCTTGCAGCTGAAGGTGTTTGCGTTGCCCATCAGGTTGAACTTCATCCTGCTGGCGGCCTGCACGCCCACGCCATTGGTGTAGCTGACGCCGGCCACCTTCAGCGGCTCGCCGGACACCGCCTTGCCCATCACCGGCGTGCCGTAAGGCTGCGACACCTTCGACGCGTCAAGGTCGGAAAGCTTTATGAGGTTCTGCCCCTGTACGGGAAGGGTTGCAAGAATTAGTGCTGAAAAGATGATTCTGCGGAAGATGTTCATGCCTGTGGTATTCTTGAGTTATAGACCATAAAGTTACGCAAATTTGCCAAATTACAGTCTCTCCTGTCTCCATATCGAAAAGTAAGGACTTGATTCTCAAAAGGATATTTTTTATATTTGTATTTCATGGCTTACGCGAAGCGGCATATTTCAGCAGATTTGCTCACTCTCATTAGCAATAGGGGGGGGGGAGGTAGGCCATTATAAATCAAATACTTATATAGTTTTAGGTTCTTCGTCACTTTTGGTGCAGCTAAGTTGCCATTGAAGCGACCAGTCTAG
>JAKSKK010000061.1 GCA_024401745.1 Bacteroidales bacterium | reverse complement strand
CAAAAAAAAAGAGAGTGACCTCTAAGTCCTATTGGACTTTTTAGTCACCCTCTTTCTTGTTTTCGGACCATTCGGTCCTCAAACCGCGGCAGCAAGCTGCCCCTGACGCTGACATTTAAGATATTCGCTTTAATATTGCTATATTTGTTCTGAATTATCGATTTACAGAATATGAAAAGACCATTCAGGATAACACTGCTGCTCTGTGCGGTTTTTGCTTTGTCTCTCGTTTCATGCACAGAAGCCAACAAGGAGGATTGTTTCATTCAGTATACAGAGAATGCTGACAGGAATGTCTGGGTCAATTATCTCGATAAGATTGCTAGGCCCGTCCTATATAATCTGAGCAATGGAACGCTTAAGGCAAATATGCCCATAGAGTGTGTGACAGGTGATCCCGATGGTAAGAAGTACTGCACCCATCTTGAGGCACTCGGCCGCGTCATCGTCGGCATTGCCCCCTGGCTTGAACTTGGCCCTGACGACACTCCCGAGGGCCAGCTGCGTTCCGAGCTCATCGACCTGAGCGTAAAAGCGATTGCGAATGCTGTCGATCCCGATTCCCCGGACCATCTCAATTTCAATTCCGGTGGCGGACAGCCGCTTGTGGATGCAGCATTCCTCGCTCACGGACTTCTTCGCGCTCCCACGCAGCTTTTCGGCAGACTTGACGACGTCACCAAAAGCCGTCTCAAGGCTGAACTTGAATCATCGCGCGCCATTCAGGCTTACGAATCCAACTGGCTGTTCTTCTCAGCGATAATCGAGGCTGCATTATATGAATTCTATGGTGAATGGGACAGGATCAAGGTCGATTATGCTTTTCACCGCTTCTTTGACGATTGGTATAAAGGAGACGGCTTCTATGGAGACGGTGAGTTCTTCCACATGGACTTCTACAACAGTTTCGTGATCCAGCCTATGCTTATGCAGATACTGGACGTGCTCGCAAAGCATGATCTCGGCTCCTCCGAACTGCTTGACATCGAGTCTGAAAGGTACACCCGCTATGCCGAGATTCAGGAGAGGCTCATTTCTCCTGAAGGTACTTATCCCATCGTCGGCAGATCTATCGCATATCGATTCGGCGCGTTCCAGGCGCTCAGCGATGCTGCCTACAGGCACATCCTCCCTGAAATCGTCGAGCCCGCACAGGTGCGCTGCGCCCTGACGGCGGTAATAGACAGGCAGATGAGTGCGCCGGATACTTTCAATCCTGACGGATGGCTGAATGTCGGCTTCTGCGGACATCAGCTTCACATGGGAGAGGATTATATCTCAACAGGCAGTCTTTATCTGTGCTGCGCCGGTTTCATCGCCCTCGGGCTCCCCGAATCCGATCCGTTCTGGAGCAGCCCTGCAGCCGACTGGACGGCCAGAAAGGGATGGAATGGTGTAGATATTCCATCCGACCATGCGATAGATTAGTATCAGCCGCTGGTTGTATCAGGCGGGTCTAGAACTCGTTCCTGATGTTGTAGCTGTTGCGTTCGTTGGAACTTCGTGAGATCATCTCGCCGAGGAATCCGGCCAGGAAGAACATTGCTCCGAGTATCACGGCAAGAAGGGCCAGATAGAAGAGCGGCTGGTCAGTGACAGCCCTGAACTTGACACCCTGTGCCTGGTGGACGAGCTTTGCGATGATGATCCAGCAGGTCATAACGAAACCCACGAAGAACATCAGAAGGCCGCTGTAGCCGAAGAAATGCATGGGCTTCTTGCCGAAAGTGCTCAGGAACCACAGGCTCTGAAGGTCGAGGAAGCCGTTCACGAAACGCTCGATGCCGAATTTGCTGACGCCATACTTGCGCTTCTGATGGTGAACGGGCTTCTCTGTGATTCTGGTGAAGCCTGCATTCTTGGCAAGATAGGGGATATACCTGTGCATCTCGCCGTAAACCTCGATGCTCTTCACGACCTCCTTCCTGTATGCCTTGAGGCCACAGTTCATGTCATGGAGCTTTATTCCTGTGATCTTTCTCGCTGTTGCGTTGTATAGCTTGCTGGGCAGGTTCTTCGTAAGCTTGTTGTCCTGGCGGTGCTGCTTCCATCCGCTCACTACGTCCCACTCGTCTTCCTTGACCATGCGGTACATCTCCGGAATCTCGTCAGGAGAGTCCTGGAGGTCTGCGTCCATCGTGAACACGACGTCGCCCTGGGCCTTCCTGAATCCGCAGTATAGGGCGGCAGACTTGCCATAATTGCGGCGGAACTGGATACCATGGATGTTGGAATCACCCTCTGCGAGCTCCTGTATGCATTTCCATGATCCGTCGGTGCTGCCGTCATCTACTATGATAAGTTCGTATGTGTACGCGTGTGCGCGCATGACCCTCTCGATCCACGAGCAGAGCTCAGGCAGCGATTCGCATTCGTTGTATGCGGGAATGATTACGGAAATGTCCATTATTGCTCGTCGGTTGTGTCGTTTTCAAAAGGATTCCTGGAAGGGATGTTGCGGGAGAATATTGCAGAAAGCACAGTGCCGAATATCCAGCAGTAGAACAGGTTCGTAAAGAATGTCATGGCCGGCATCCTGGGTATCATCTGCTCCATCATGTCGAGCGCGTCGGAAGTCATCATGGGATTGTCGGCGAACATTTCGATGGACTTGCTGAATATGTCGGGCTCCAGGAAAGTGACGTATGCCAGATAACCTGCCGAGTATATGAGAGCTGAGAGCAGGGCAACGGCGCATCCGAACTTGAAGGTGTCAGAGTTGCCGACACCGGGGTTCGCCTTTGCGAAAGCCTTCATGAAGAACTTCATGAGATAGATGCAGGCTCCGAACTTGACGGCCCAGAGGACGAATCCTACGAGACTTGCGAGGACTGTCACCATGGCGCTGCCCTCACCGACTTTGCCGAGAAGGAAATTGCAGGCCATGTAGAAAAGGCTGATGGCGCCAAGTATGAGCCCGTCCTTGCCGGCATCGTTCCAAAGTGCTTTCTTATCTGTCATAACAAGAGCAAAGATAGAAAAATATTCCTATATTTGTAAGATTATAAAACTGAAGTATAGTATGTTGACTATTGCATTTACTGATGGCACCATCCGTCCTTGGGACGATGATGAGGCAAAAAAGATTTTCTGGCACTCTTCCGCTCACCTTATGGCAGAGGCTCTCGAGGCTCTTTATCCCGGCGTCAAGTTCTGGGTAGGCCCTGCAGTCGACAGCGGTTTCTACTATGACGTAGACCTTTGCGGCCAGACTATCTCTGAGGACGATTTCGGCAAGATAGAGGCGAAGATGCTCGAGCTCGCAAAGTCAAAGGAGACTTTCGAGCGCAGCGAAGTGAGCAAGGCTGACGCCCTCAAGTACTTCACCGAGAAGGGTGACCAGTACAAGTGCGATCTTATCAGCAGGCTCGACGACGGCAGCATCTCTTTCTACAAGAACGGTAATTTCACCGACCTTTGCCGCGGACCCCATATCAAGCACGCCGACGACGTCAAGGCAGTGAAGCTTCTTTCTATCGCAGGTGCATACTGGAAGGGCGACCAGAACCTCCAGCAGCTCACCCGCATCTATGGTATCACCTTCCCCAAGAAGGCCATGCTCGAGGAATACCTCAAGGTTCTCGAGGAGGCAAAGAAGCGTGACCACCGCAAGCTCGGCAAGGAGATGCAGCTCTTCACATTCTCACAGCGCGTGGGCCTCGGACTTCCTCTGTGGCTGCCCCGCGGCGCTCAGATGCGCTACACCCTCGAGCAGTTCCTCCGCGCAAAGCAGCAGGAGCTCGGCTATCTGCCCGTAGTGACCCCTCACATCGGCGCCAAGGACCTCTACGTGACTTCAGGACACTATGCAAAGTACGGCAAGGACAGCTTCCAGCCCATACATACCCCTCAGGAAGGCGAGGAGTACATGCTCAAGCCTATGAACTGCCCTCATCACTGCGAGATATTCCGCAGCGAGCCCCGCTCATACAAGGATCTTCCTCTCCGCTTCGCCGAGTTCGGTACCGTATACCGCTACGAGCAGAGTGGTGAGCTCCACGGACTTACACGAGTACGCGGCTTTACACAGGACGATGCCCATCTGTTCTGCCGTCCTGACCAGCTCCAGGAAGAGTTCGAGAAGGTCATCGACCTTATCCTCTATGTGTTCAAGACCCTGAACATGACCGAGTACATGGCCCAGGTATCGCTCCGCGACCCTGAGAACAAGACAAAGTACATCGGCACCGACGAGAACTGGGAGAAGGCACAGAACGCCATCATCCTTGCAGCAGAGCGCAAGGGACTCAAGACCGTGGTCGAGACCGGTGAGGCCGCATTCTACGGACCTAAGCTCGACTTCATGGTAAAGGATGCCCTCGGCCGCCAGTGGCAGCTCGGCACCATCCAGGTCGACTACAACCTGCCTGAGCGTTTCCAGCTTGAATTCACGGATGCTGACGGAAGCAAGCAGCGTCCCGTCATGATACACCGCGCACCTTTCGGAAGCATCGAGCGCTTTACCGCCGTTGTTCTTGAGCATACTGCCGGCCATTTGCCCGTCTGGCTTGCTCCTGAGCAGGTTAAAGTGCTGCCAGTCAGCGAAAAATATGCAGATTATGCAGAAAAAGTTTGCAGTTTGCTGAAAAATTCCGAAATTCGCGCCTCTGTGGATTCTCGTAACGAGACTCTCGGTAAGAGAATCCGCGAGATATCTCTCCTTCGCGTTCCCGTTCTTGTGATCGTGGGCGAGAAGGAAGCTGCCGAGGGCACCGTCTCCGTTCGTCGCGAGGGCGTTGACCAGGGCAGCATGAGTGCAGAACAGTTTGTTCAATACATTAAGACAGCAGTAGCTGAAGAATTGGCCTAATGGCAGTACCTTACAGACCGAAGCCGACCTATAAGCCGGGAGGTCGCAAACCGAATCCTCATCTCGGACCGAAGAAAGATGAGAATGAGCTCAATATCAATGCTGAGATAACTGCAGCAGAGGTTCGCCTGGTTGGCGAGAATATCGCCAACCCCGGCGTCTATCCTATTGCAAAGGCTCTGCAGATGGCAGATGAGCTTGAGCTTGACCTTGTGGAGATCAGCGCAAAGGCCGATCCCCCCGTCTGCAAGATCCTCGACTACCAGAAGTATCTGTACCAGCAGAAGAAGAAGGCAAAGGAGATGAAGTCCAATGCCGCCAAGGTGGTCATCAAGGAGATACGATTCGGTCCGAATACCGACGAGCACGACTTCCAGTTCAAGCTCAAGCATGCGCAGGAGTTCCTGCAGGAAGGCTCAAAGGTCAAGGCAACCATATTCTTCAGAGGCCGTGCAATCATGTTCAAGGATCAGGGAGAGAAGCAGCTGCTTCGTTTCGCCGTGGAACTTGAGGAATACGGAAGAGCTGAGAACATGCCTGTTCTCGAGGGCAAGAGAATGACCATGATGATTGCCCCCAACAAAAAGAAATAGTCCGCCACGGGCGGTAACAATAAACATCAATTTTTAAAAATTAAAAACAATGGCAAAGCTTAAGACCAACTCCGGTGCCAAAAAGCGTTTCACGCTTACC
>JAKSKK010000060.1 GCA_024401745.1 Bacteroidales bacterium | reverse complement strand
GAACTGGCGACCTGCGCGTTACGAATGCGCTGCTCTACCGACTGAGCTAAAGTGGCTTTGAGAATGCAAAGATATTATTTTTTCTGTAATTTGTAAACTAAATTGACAAGGACGGATCCAAGTATGCCTGCGCAGATGGATCCCATGAGCACTGCAATCTTTCCGGCGTCTCTCATTGCTGCTATGGTAAGCTCGTCAGCAACGCCGCCGAATGACAGGGTGTCCACGAATATGCTCATTGTGAATCCTATACCTCCAAGGCAGGCTACTGCGAAGAACATGGGCCAGGTGGCCTTTGCGGGCATCTCGCCGACCTTGAGCTTGATTGCAATCCAGCTGAAGAGGGTGATTCCGAGAGGCTTTCCGAGTACCAGGCCGAGGAAGATTCCGAGGCCGACGAGTCCGAACTCAGGATGTCCTGCGATGGTATCTGTGAAAATGTTGAAGTAGCTCAGGTCAGGGATCGTAACGCCTGCGTTAGCAAGTGCGAAGATGGGCATGATGAGGAAATTGACCCACGGGCTGAGAGCGTGCTCCACGCGATAGCTCATGTCCATCGAGTTCTGGGCAATGCTGTGCAGCTGACGCAGGCAGTGCCTCTGGGGACCGTTGGGGAATTCTGTCTCACCATCGATGCCGTCGTACTGCTCGAGCATCTTGATGTAGTGGTCGCGCTTATGTATGTACTGAGCCTTGTTGAAACGTGCCTTTGCAGGGATGATGAATGCCATCACGACACCTGACATCGTGGCATGGATGCCTGAATAGTAGAAGAGTATCCATACGATGATGGCCATTGCAACGTAGGGGAACATTCTCTTTTCGCCTATCCTGCGGAGGAGCAGTGCGAGTGCTATCACCACGAATGAGATTCCAAGCAGTGCCAGGTTGATGCTACCGCCGTAGAATATGGCCACGACAAGTATGGCTATGAGGTCATCGGCGATTGCGAGGGCGGTGAGGAATACCTTCAGGGAGACGGGGACCTTGTCTCCGAGCACTGAAAGTATGCAGACCGCGAACGCGATGTCGGTGGCTGTAGGGATTCCCCAGCCTCCTGAAGCAAGAGTTCCGTGGTTGACGATTGTGAATATTACAGCGGGAGCGATCACGCCTCCGAAGGCGGCGATGACGGGCATCAGGGCCTTCTTGGGCGATGAAAGTTCACCGTAGGCTATCTCACGCTTGATTTCAAGACCGACTGTGAAGAAGAATATCACCATCAGGATGTCGTTGATGAACTTCTCGACGGTCATGTCTCTCGGGAAGAGAATGTTCACGTTACCGTCCTCGCTGAATAGATGCAGCTGGAGGTTGGTCTCAAGTATGCTGTGGTAGAGTTCTTTTGTGAAAGGAAGGTTGGCGAGAAGCATTGCCACAATCACACAGCACAGGAGCAGGACTCCCTGGAACCAAGGCTGCTTTGACAGCCTGTCGCTTCTCTTGTTGAATTTAATGACACCTTTATTCCAGGTGTAGATAGGAATAAGTTTCATGCAAAAAAATATGCGCTACGTTTTCGCGGCGCAAAGGTAACTTTTTACTATGTAAATTCCTAAACTATTTAAAAAATGATGCTGAAATCGAGGGTGTCGTTCCCGCAGAATGAGCCCTTGACTTCGACTCTTCCGTCCTCACGCCTGCATACCGGAGTCCTTGGCCCAAGCTCTATCGCCACATAGTCTCCTGTGCGCAGGTAGCAGAATCTGCTGACGTCCTGGATGGCGTCGCAGACCGTCTCAGGAGAGGGGGTGGCGCCGTCGAACAGCAGCCTGTCTCCTGCCATAAGGTGGAAATCGCTCCCTGCGAGTGCCTTGTCCATTTCAGGATAGGTCAGGTACGTGGTACGGTCAAGGCAGCATGCGGTGGCAAAGCCTTCAGGCGAGCCGTCTATCAGGTTCTCCGGATATAGGAAGAGGCCGCCTCCCACGGAATCGTAGTAGCGGTCGGCGAATTTGGCGGCAATGCTGCGGTTGGCCTTGCAGATGCGCACGAAGAACACCGGAGCCGCAGTGATCTCTTCCACGAACTCAGGCGCATAGAAATCATCGTTGCCGCGCTTCCAGGTTGTATCCGGTCGCACGACAACGCTGCCATTGTATGTCCTGACTACTATGTTCAAAACAGTTTCCCTGAGTTGAATTTTGCGGCAAGGCGCTCACGCTTGATCTGCTGCTCGATCTCGGCGAAGCGGCGCTTCGTGTCGAGGGTGAAGCTGCCCTGCTGTATCCATGCGAAATATGAGGGTTCGGAGTTGTATACCTCTCTTGCCGTCCTGCCCTTGTGCTTGCCGAAATTGATTGTGGGCTCGCCGTTGTCGTTGTAGATGAGGTGACCGCTGAAGTCGACGTATTTCTTGCCTACGAAGCTTGAAAGCTGGGCTACGTCATTCTTCAGCTGCTCGGGGTAGCGGTCCAGCTGTGCCTTCAGCACCTCGTATGTGGCCACGGTGTCGGCCTCTGCGGTATGGGCGTTGTCGAAGTCCTGCCCACCGCAGTAGAAGCGGTATGCTGCACGGAGGTTCCTGGGTTCCATGGCGTGGAAGATGTTCTGTACGTCCACCATCAGGGGCTCATGCAGATTGACCTTGAGGTCCTTGCCTGCCAGCGCAGCGCGCTCGAATTCCTCTGCGAGCATGGGGAGGTCGAACTTCGCGGAATTGAATCCGGCAAGGTCGGAGTCCTTTATCCACTCTGCAACTTCGTCAGCCACCTCGAAGAAGGTGGGGCAGTCGACCAGCATGTCATCGGTCACGCCGTTGACCTTGGAGGCCTCGGGATTGATGGGGATCTGCCTGCGGTATGTGTAGTCCCAGGGCTTGATCTTCCATGTCTTGATTCTCTCTTCTCCGTCAGGGAATACCTTTACGAAGCTGAGCTCGATTATACCGTCTGTGGGAATATTGAGGCCCGTGCTTTCTATATCGAAGAAAAGCAGGGGCCTTTTGAGATTTAGCTGCATAAGCGGATTTATGAAACCATGATAGGCATGAGGATGCCGCAGACCTTCTCGGACTCGGCTTCCTCCTCTGAAGGAACGATGAGGGCTGCCCTGCGGGCGTCGGCGAACTTCATCACGAGGGTCTCGCAGCTCATGTTTGAGAGTATCTCGATGAGGAAGCTTGACTTGAATCCTATGCTGAATGCTGTGCCGTTGTAGTCGCAGATGATCTTCTCGTATGCTGCAAGCGCGAAGCCGAGGTCCTGTGCAGTGATCTCGAGCTGGCCGGGAGCGAGGTCGAACTTGATGTGGTTCGAAGCCTTGTTGGCGCATACTGCCACGCGGCGCACTGTGTTGAGGAGCTGCAGGCGGTCGATCTTGAGCACGTTGGAGTTGTTCTGGGGGATGACGTCCCTGTAGCGGGGATATTTGCCTATGATGAGGCGGCATACCATCATGGTGGAGCCGAAGGTGAATACCACAGTGTTGGCGTCGAAGCTTATCTGCACATTCTCGTCGTCCTTGCTGATGATGCCCTTGAGCACTGCAGCGGGCTTCTTGTGAAGGATGAACGATGCCTTCTGGCTTGCCTGCACGTCGTTGGTGGTGTAGCAGATGAGCTTATGGGAGTCAGATGCCACGAGTGTGGTGCTGGCCTCGTCGATGTCGAAGAATATACCGTTCATTGCGGGACGCATCTCGTCGTCAGCGGTGGCGTAGATGGTGCCTCCGATGGCGTTTACAAGACTCTCGGCAGGGAAGATGATGGTCTGTGCGTCTTCTGCTGCGCCCTTGATCTCGGGATAGTCTGCTGCCGGGAAGTAGGGCAGGGTCGAGTTACCGTTGCTCCAGATGCACTCGAATGATCCTTCAGCCACGGTCTTGATGGTGATGGGCTGGTCGGGGAGAGCCTTGAGAAGTTCCACGAGCTGGCGTGCGGGAACTGCTATGCTGCCGTCTGATGCGACGCTTTCGGGCTCGACGCATGTGCGGAGTGTGAGCTCCTGGTCTGAGGCTGTCACCTCGAGCTTGCCGTCTGCGAGCACGAAGAGGAAGTTTTCCAGAATGGGGAGGGCTGTCTTTGAGGGAATTGCCTTTGAAACATCAACAAGACCCTTGAGGAGAGCTGCGCTTGAAACGATGAATTCCATATCTTTATTCTTATAATTTCTTAATCACGCAAAATTAGTCAGAATAAATCAAAATTCAAATAATCGAACTGGCACATATTTTGACAAACAGATACTCCGGAAACTTTTAAATGCATCATATCATGAACGGAAAAGGTTTGTTTTCAGTAATCATTTCAGTGCTTCTCAGCGGCCTGACGGCATACGCTGTGGTCAAGTACTCGAATCCTGAGGCCCAGCAGAACGGGGCAGGAACTGAAGTTGTTGCAGGACAGAACGTGAAGACTGTCAATTTGTCACTGTCTGACTATCCTGATTTCACATACGCGGCCGAGAATGCAGTCGAGGCTGTGGTATACGTCGAGGTGACCGTCACCTCCCGTGCACAGAGCCAGGCTATCGATCCTTTCTGGGAGTTCTTCTTCGGAAACGGACAGATGCAGCCTCAGCAGAGGGAGCAGAAGGGCAGCGGATCAGGCGTCATCATCCGTGAGGATGGCTATATCGTCACCAACAATCACGTCGTTGCCAACGCATCCAAGGTCTCAGTCACTCTCAACAACAAGAAGACCTACGATGCCAAGGTCATAGGCACTGACCCTGCAACTGACGTCGCCCTCATCAAGATCGAAGAGACCGGACTCCACGCAGTGCAGTTCGCTGACTCTGACAAGCTCCGCCTCGGAGAATGGGTGCTTGCAATCGGCAGCCCTCTCGGACGCGAGCTTCAGTCAACCATAACCGCCGGCATCGTCAGCGCCAAGGGACGCCAGATGGGCGGAGACCCTTCCAACAGCGGAGCAGTGAAGGTTGAGTCATTCATCCAGACCGACGCTGCCGTCAATCCCGGCAACTCCGGCGGTGCCCTTGTGAACAAGCAGGGCGAGCTGGTCGGCATCAACACCGCAATCGTATCCACTACCGGCTCTTACAGCGGATATTCTTTCGCTGTCCCTTCGAATATTGTCAAGAAAGTCGTTTCCGACCTTATCGACTTCGGTTCAGTGAAGCGTGCAAAGCTCGGTATATCAATGATTAACCTTGATGTCATCCAGGGAAATGAAGAGGCTCGCAAAGAACTTGGAATTAAGGACGACGAGTTGAAACTTTCTTCAAATGAAGGCGTATATATTGGTGAAGTCATGAAGGGCGGTGCTGCCGACAAGGCAGGCGTGAAGAAGGGAGATGTGCTCATCGCCATCGACGGAGCCAAGGTCAGGAACGGAGCAGCTGTGCAGGAAAAGGTGAACAGCTACCATCCCGGCGACAAGGCAACCCTGAAGGTCATCCGTGGTGAGAAGGAACTCGAGATACCTGTCGAATTCCTCGGTGAGAACGAGAACACCGGATCTGTAGCAAGTGACGGAACCGTGATGTTCTACGGCGCAAGCCTCAAGGAAACTTCTGACGGTGTGCTGGTTGTAAGCGCAGGAAACGGCAAGTTCGCACAGGCCGGCGGTGAGGATGGATTCATCATCCAGTACATCAACGACCAGAAGGTCAAGACTCCCAAGGAGGTCATCGACCTTGCCAAGAAGAGTCGCAGAAGCATCTTCGTAGAAGGTGTGACAGCTTCAGGCAGACCCGGATACTTCGGCTTCGGAAAGGACGAATAGACTGTTCGGAACTGTGATATGTTTGTCGCGGCCCGTCAGTCGGGTCGCGACAAATTATTAATATCATATATGAGACAGTTAAAGATTACAAAGTCCATCACCAACCGCGAGAGCGCATCCCTGGACAAGTATCTCCAGG
>JAKSKK010000006.1 GCA_024401745.1 Bacteroidales bacterium | reverse complement strand
TCGACCCTGACCGGGCATATCAGGCATACAACAGTTTCGCCTGCAGCCGCGACCTTACCAATTGGGTCGAGTGGAAGGGCGCGGACCTGATATACCCGTCAAAATACTACGACAACCTGTATGCACACAAAAGTTACGTCATCCGCTGGAATGACGTAACCTATCACTTCTACTGCGCCGTGAACGAAAAGGGAGAGCGCGGCATTGCACTCGCTACTTCCAAGTAGGCAATCAGATTTCTGCCCGTCTCTGGATGTCCGGAATGCGGGCAACGTCGTTGTTGCTGCCGGAAAGGATGCAGCACACGTTCTTGCCGGCAATCATGTCCTTACAGAGTTCAAGTGCTGCAACGGAAAGCGCGCCTGCCGGCTCTAAGACTATTCCCTTGGCGTTGTACAGGTAGAGCATGGCCTTGCAGACCTCACCCTCGGGCACGACCACGATATCGTCCAGCAGCTCGCGGCATACCTTGAATGTGATATTGCCGGCACGCGCAACGGCGGCACCGTCGACGAAGGTGTCGATGTGCTCAAGGGTGACCGGATGGCCTTCCGCAAAGGCAGCCTTCATGCTGGCTGCTCCTGCAGGCTCGACTCCTATCACCTTGGTTGAAGGGCTGGCATGCTTGATATACAGGCATGTTCCCGATGCGAGTCCACCGCCGCCGATCGGCACGAACACGTAATCAAGAGTGACCTTCTTCTCTTTCATGGCCTCGATTATCTCGTATGCCACAGTTCCCTGGCCTTCAATGATTTCAGGATCGTCGAAAGGAGGCACGAAAGTCGCGCCGCTCTCAGCCGCGAATGCCTTTGCTGCTGCGGCGGCTTCATCGAAGGTAGTGCCCACGAGCCTTATGTCCACATGGTCCTTGCCAAAATAGCGCACCGAATCGATCTTCTGCCCCGGAGTGGTCTGGGGCATGAAGATATATCCATTGATACCCAGCTTCGCGCATGAATATGCGACGCCCTGGGCATGGTTGCCGGCCGATGCGCACACCACTCCCCTGGCAAGTTCCTCATCAGTGAGCGACTTTATCTTGTTGTACGCACCGCGTATCTTGTAGGAGCGTACCTTCTGGCGGTCCTCACGCTTCAGGTAGACTTCGCAGCCATACCGCTCGGAAAGACGCGAGGCATGCCAGCAGGGCGTCTCCTGTGTGATTTCATATACATTTCCAAGAGCATTTCTGACTCCTGCGGCGGTAGGGATGCCTCCCTTCCTGGCGTGATAGCGACGGTGTGACTGATGTATGGTCCTTCCAAATAAAGTGAGCGCTATCGTACCCTCGCCCGGGCAATGGTCAATGCACTCGCCGCAGAAGATGCAGTCGTCGGCCTTGGTAGGACCCTCCTTCTTCTGGATGAATATCCTCTTGCTCTGCATCGGGCAGCCCTGATAGCAGTGCGAGCATGATATGCAGCCTTCACTGTGCTTGATGAGCTGCATGGGGCTCACTCTGTTAATCTGGCCAAGGATCGTTCCCACGGGGCAGAAACTGCACCAGAACCGTACAAGGAACGGTGCGGTGACAACCAGCAGCACTACCAGGTACCATCCTGGGTCGAAGCCTAGCACAAAGTGCAGGACTGTATAGAAGACAAGGAAGAACCATTTGAACCAGCGTATGAAACGCCGCCATTTCTCAGAGCGCCTTATGCTGCGCACATGCAGTTTCCTGGACACCCACCAGAAGAAATCCAGCGACAGCCCGACGGGGCAGAAATAGCCGCAGAACATTCGCCCGCCGAGAAGAAGCAGGACTGACGAGATGCAGATGAGCACGATGAGCCAAGCCGGCATAGGCTTGCAATTGAACACTATCACCAGCACGAAGGCGGCTATGAGCAGAGTGTTCAGCACCCTGAACACCCATCTCCATCTCTGAAAGTCACCCGGGTTTCTTCTCATATCAGAACTAGTTGATTCTCAGCATTGTGGATGCGTGCGGAGCAAGAGTGACAGATATGGTTCCATGGTCGGCGCGGACAGGTTCACCAGTCCACACGTCGATGATCTTCCTGCCCTTGACTCCGGCAGCGGAGAGCTCTGCCGTGACAGTCTGCTCCTCGTCTGATGAGTTGAACAGAGCCACCCAGCCACCCTTGCCGCGTGAGTCATCGGAAGCGACTGCGAGCCTGCCTTCTTCATGGAACAGAGGGCGGACGTCAGAGCCGTAGCGGTGAGCCTCGAGTGCGGCCTCGTTGGTGAGAAGCCTCAAGGTGGCATCATCCATGGTAGGAAGGTCGCCGCCGAACATCAGCGGAGAGCGGAGTATGAGGAATAGATTCATCAGCGACCCCTGCTCGTCAGGTGTGAGGCGCGTCATCCTGTCCTCTCCGCGCTCTCCCCTTATTGCAAGATGGCCAAGGGGGATCATGTCGCAGTCAGGCCATGTTCCCTGCTTTATGTAGGGGTACCAAGAGTCAGCAACGTCCATCAGATGAGTCACGTCGCCCCAGATGTCCCAGACATCGCCAACCATGCGCCACATGTTGGCATGGGTGCAGATGTGCTCTGCCTCGGCTGCCGGTGTTTCGCCGGGGGATGAACTGAAGACTATCGTGCGGCCGCAGCCGTCGATGGCCTTGCGTATCATCTCTATCTCCTCCTTGTGGTAGGGCCGCGAGAGGTCGTCGATCTTTACGAAATCTACGCCCCACGATGCATAGAGCTCGAAAAGGGAGTTGTAGTATTCCTGCGCGCCCTGTTTGGTGTAGTCGACGGAGTAATTGTCGGGCAGCCAGTCGCACAGACGGTCTTCATTGTATATCTGGCTGGCGGTGATGCCGTCAGTTCCCTTGACAGGGCAGTCGGCATCGACGGCAATCTTGGGAATGCCTCGCATGATATGGATGCCGAATTTCAGGCCCTTGCCATGCACGTAGTCGGCAAGAGGCTTGAAGCCTGCGCCGTCAGCTGCCGAAGGGAAACGGTTGACTGCGGGCTGGTAGCGTCCCCACTCGTCCATCACATATATCTGGTCGTCGATGTTGTAGCCGCCGGCGTGGTCGTTCTCGACGAACCAGCGGATGTCAACGACGATGTACTCCCAGCCGAAGCTGTGCATGTTGGCGGCCATGTAGTCGGCAGCGTCCTTCACTTCCTGCTCGACCACGGTAGGGCCGTAGCAGTCCCAGCTGTTCCAGCCCATGGGCGGAGTGGGAGCGGCGTCACGGAAATCGCCGAAGACGGCAGTACCACCGACTTCGGAAGTGCAGGCGGCAAATGCCAGAATGCCTGCAAGGAAAATCATGCTTCTTTTCATATTCATTTTGTCAGTCTTTCTATCATTGTATCTGCCAGAGCGCTCTTGCGCCTTATATGCTCCTGGACATCGTGGACGAAGGGATTCTCCTCGAAGGTTCCACCCCTCACCGCGGCAAAGTCCTCGTCTCGTCTGGACTTGTCGCCGTCGATGCCGAAACTGGTCATGGCGCTCAGCTTGAATTCCTTTCCGGCATCGGCATAGACCAGCTTGTCAAGGGAGACTACGGCATCCTCCCAGTCTTTTATCAACCAGACTGCGTCCTCGCGAGTAATCGTTTCAGGGTCAATGTGATAGAACTCCTTCATCGCATCGTGGGACCAGGTCCACTCATAGCTGTAATAGTTCCTGTGCATGGCCACGAAACGGTCATGAAGTTCACGGACGTCGGCGATGGCGCCACCCTTTATGTCGGAGCAGAGATTCTCAATCTCAGTCGAAGGGGCAATCAGACCGGCAGCGTCGACCCAGCGCCCGCGGCCGATTTCAGTATCGGGCACGAGAGCGGCCCTCAGCGCGGCGTCACTCGATACGTCGGCCTTCTCAATCCTGGAGATGAGCGAGTTGCCAAGGAACTTGCGTATGGCCATGTCGTAGTATCTGAGACCCTTGCAAAGGGAGTCGCCCTTGATTATGCCCTTCTTGTACCAGTAGTTGTCGGCATGATGCCCCGACGCTTCGCGCAGGCGGTTCAGGATCTCGGTGCCTGCGAACATCTTCTGGATCGTATACGGGCTCAGCAGGTTGAAATTGATGCAGTCCTTCAGGACGGGGTCGGTGCGCTTGTCGCGCTGGGGCCATTTACGGACGTCGCGTATGGTTCCGACCGACTTCAGGTTGACTCCGGGAACGATATAGGAAACGCTCTGCTGCTCAATTAGATATGAGAACGGAAGATCGGTGGTGTCGAGGTTGCTGACGTGCCTTCCCATCACAAGCGAGAAGGCTCCGATCTTCGCCGGCCAGAGTATGTATGAGTCCGACGCGGTCTTGGCGCCCCTCTCGAGTATGCCCTGGTGGATGGGGCCCAGCTTGTACATGTGATTGCTCTGGTTCGAGCCCGATCCGGCATTCATGAACGAGAACATTCCCGAGATGAGCAGCGTGGACTTGTGGTGAGTCACCGTGTACGGGCCGGCGAAGAGCGAGCATGCCTCGCCGTTCTCACCCTGGCAGTTGCTGAAGAACAGGGAGTCCATGGCACTGTACCCGTGCTCGAGGACGCAGGCCTGGCCTACGAAACATCTCGTGAGCGCCACGCCGTCGGCAACCACGCTTCCGGTGTCGATGATGAAGTCGTCAGCTATGACGTTCATTCCTATGGTGACCGGGGCCTCCTTCTTCGAGAGGATGGTTCCGTTGCGGAGTCTTGACGTTCCCTTGATCTTGGTGCAGTCCCCTATCCTGACGTTGACCAGGTGCATGGCATCGAGTATCTCGACGTTCTCGCCTATGGTTCCCATCTCGGAAGCCACGCTTGCAACATATTGGTCCACAAGGGATTTCATGGACTGGATGAGCTCGGGCTCATGACGGTACAGGGCCGTGATGTACGCTTCGTGCGAAGACAGATGGTCGTGTATGTACACCTCCCTGCCTCCGGTCTCGTTCATCACATTCACCTTGACACCATTTCCAAAGGAACATTCGCCGTATACGATGAGGTCCGTCACGTTCTCGATGTAGCTGCCGGCACCTATCACATAGTTGGCTATGTAGTTGTGGATATGTTCGATCATGCAGTCATCACCCACGTCAACGTTGTGAAGTGTGGCGTGATACACGCCGCTGTGCTTGCGTATGCCGCCGGCAAGGGTGAACACCCTGTTGAAGGATCCCAGACGCACATGGCCTGAAAAGACCACGTTCCTGACATATTTGGGGTTGAAGTCATCAGCGACCTCTATGTTGCTCCAGTCATCGCACCTGCACGACTGTTCCTCAAGGGCGGCTATCTGCCGGTCAGTCAGTTTCAAGTAATGTTTCATCTAGCACAGATCTTATCAAGTTGCTAATATACCCAATAAAATCCACATTTCCTCAACCGCCCATGATGCTTTAAAAAGCACCCGGCAAAACGTACAATTTTCTATTGCAATATGAAATATATTTCATAAATTCGCATATACCCAACCCACCGACACTAAAGAATTTTAATATATACCAATCAATAATCATCTTTTATTATGCTTATGAAAAGGAGAAAACTATTTGATGTGCTCGGCATTCTGGTGCTTCTGCTCCTCATGCCCGCACAATCTTTCGCACAGAATCTCCGCGTAGAAGGCAAGGTATTGGATGAGCATGGAGAGGGCGTGATCGGCGCCGGAGTGGTGATACAAGGCACCACGAACGGAACGGTCACAGACCTGGACGGAACCTTTGTCCTGTCCGTTCCCAGCGGGACCATGCTTGAAGTATCATGCCTTGGTTACGAAACGCAGCAGGTTCAGGTAACCGGAAAGAGTCTCACAGTAACCCTTTCTGAAGACACCAACCTGCTCCAGGAGGCAGTGACCATCGCTTATGGTCAGCAGAAGAAGGTGACAATCACCGGTGCCGTATCGGCCATGGGTGGTGAAGGACTTCTCAAGGCACCTGTCGCCAACGTGGCCAACGCACTTCAGGGAAACCTGCCCGGCGTTTCAGCCGTTCAGGCTTCAGGTATGCCTGGCGACGATGAGCCCGTCATCCGCATCCGTGGTGTCGGCTCGCTCAACAGCGCAGAACCGCTGGTACTCGTCGATGGCGTAGAGCGTCCATTCTCACAGCTTGACCCCAACGAGATCGAGAGCATCTCTGTCCTCAAGGACGCATCAGCAACGGCTGTGTTCGGTGTGCGCGGTGCGAACGGTGTCATCCTCGTGACCACCAAGCGTGGTACCGCAGGCAAGGCATCAGTCACCGCAACCCTCAACACTTCAGTCCAGACAATATCCAAGTTCGTCGACTTCACTGACTCCTATACCTACGGGCAGATGTGGAACTACACCGCAATCACCGATGCTCTTCCCATGAGCCAGTGGCCCGGTTCAGTCAGCATCGCGGACTACACTCCATACGCCGACCTCGGTATCCGTTTCACTCAGGACGTGATGGAGCACTTCCGCACAGGAGACATGCCCACCACATTCCCCAACACCGACTGGATCGACTACATCATGAACAAGGCCGCCATGCAGGAGCAGGCCAACGTCAACGTCAGCGGCGGTACCGACAGGGTAAGATACTTCGTTTCAGCAGGTTTCCTCAATCAGGATTCACTCTTCAAGACCTTCTCCAACGACAAGAACGAGACCTTCGACTACCAGCGTCTCAACTACCGCGCCAACCTCGATATCGACGTGACTAAGCGCAGCCAGATCTCCATCACCCTCGGCGGCCGCATGCAGGACCGCAACACCATGGGTGGAGGCGAGGGCTTCCTCTTCCGTTATCTGCAGGGTGCAACACCTTACGCAGGCTGCGGTATCGACGAGCAGGGCCGTCACATCATCGCCGACAAGAACATCGTCGGACCATACGACCGTGACGCACTCTCCAACTACTATCAGCTCGGTTACATGAACGAGAGCACAAACGTGCTCAACTTCGACCTCCAGTACAAGCTCGACCTCGGCGACCTCACCCCTGGTCTCGACTTCAAGGTAAAGGCTTCATACAACTCAGAGTACACCGCCCAGAAGAACCGTGAGAACGGCTTCGGTACAGGCGTCACCTACGTAGCAACCATCGTGGACGGACAGGAAGTCCTCCGCAAGGAAGGCGTAACCTGGCCCACTCCCTACAGCGAGGGCAAATGGGGCAGCCGCAACTGGTACACCGAGGCAAGCTTCAACTATGCACGCAGCTTCGGCCAGCACAACGTAGGCGGCCTCCTCCTCTACAACCAGAGCAAGACCTACTATCCCTGGGACAGCGACGGCAGCCTCTACCAGTCTATCCCTAAGGGCTACGTAGGACTTGTAGGCCGTGTCACATACGACTACGCCACCAAGTACCTCATAGACTTCAACATCGGTTACAACGGTTCCGAGAACTTCGCACCCGGCAAGCGCTACGGTCTCTTCCCTTCAATCTCTGTAGGTTGGATTCCTTCACAGGAGCCTTGGTGGGAGCCCGTCAAGAACGTGATCGGCTATCTCAAACTCCGCGGATCATACGGCATCGTAGGTAACGACAGCACCAACGGCGCACGTTTCCTCTACCTGCCCGGCGCATGGCAGTTCTACACCGGCAAGATGACGGTCAACCCTCAGGAGCGCGGCGCCAACTTCGGCACCAGCGGCAACTGGCTGCAGGCTGTCAAGGAGCTCACCTCAGGTAACCCCAACGTCACATGGGAGACCGCAAGGAAGATCAACGTCGGTGTCGACGCAGCATTCTTCAAGGACCGCCTCCACACTTACGTGGACTTCTTCTGGGAGGACCGCAAGGACATCCTCGTGAACAACGAATCCACTCTGCCCGCAGTCACCTCGCTGCCCGCCAGCTACGTGAACGAGGGCCGCGTGAAGAACCACGGTTACGAGATCACAGTCAACTGGGAGGACAAGAAGGGCAACTTCCGCTACAGCATCTCTCCCAGCATGTCTTTCGCAAGGAACCAGGTCATCGAGATGCTCGAGGTCGAGCCCATGTATGCATATCTCAAGCATACCGGACTCCCCGTCGGACAGCCCTTCGGCTATGAGCTCTTCGAACTCTACCAGCCCGGCACCGAGGAGCGCTACAAGGCAGCCTACGGAGTCGACATGCCTGACCAGCTGTACGACATCAAGTACGGTGACTGCATCTATGTCGACCTCAACGGAGACGGCTTGATCGACAACAATGACCAGCACGCACTCGGATACACTTCAATCCCCGAGCTCACCTACTCACTCAACGCCTCATTCCACTGGAAGGGCCTTGACTTCTCGATGCTATGGACCGCAGCCGACCACGTGAACCGCACGCTGAACGGCTACTTCCGCGACCAGTTCGGTTCAACCAACACCTCGGCCCTCACCCAGTGGGTTGCCGACAACTCATGGACCGAGAGCAATCCCAACGCCATCCTGCCTCGTATCTCATTCACCAACCGAGTCCACAACAACCACGACTCAAGCGCATGGATGATCAATTCAAGGTATGCACGTCTCAAGAACGTCGAGATCGGCTACACCTTCAACAAGTCAACCAAGATGCAGTTCTTCAACTACATCAGACTTTACGTTTCAGGTCAGAACCTCCTCACCTTCTCAACCTTCGACGGCAACGACCCCGAGGCCCCCGGCTCAGGTCTTGACTATGGTGTGCGCTACCCTATGACCCGCGTATTCAACATCGGTGCACAACTTAACTTCTAAAACTGATTGAAGATGAAAAAGAAATTGAACATATTGCTGGTCATGGCAGCTGTTGCCGGCCTCAGCCTTTCATCTTGCGTCGAAAAGTTTGCTGTTGGTGACGCCTTCCTCGAGAAGGCCCCCGGCGTGGATGTCAACATCGATACTGTATTCACCAACGCAGAATATACCCGCAACTTCCTCTGGAGCGCATACGGGCAGCTCTACTGCACCTACACTTCCGGCAACATGATGAACGGCGCGCCCATCGACGTGCTCTCTGACTCATACCACTGCTACGTAAGCTGGGGCGGTCCTATCCAGAGCTACTATCCCGGATCGCTTACCGAGAACGCACAGGATACCGACGACGGTAACTTCCAGGGCAAGTTCTCATACTCGACAAAATTCGGCGGTCTCAATTCCGATTCCGGCGGCCGTGTGTCAATCTACGAGACAGTCCGCAAGTGCTGGCAGATCATCGAGAACATCGACAGAGTTCCCGACATGACTGACCAGGAGAAGAGCCGCCTGCGCGGTGAGGCATACACCATCATGGCAAGCCGTTACTTCGACGCATTCCGCAACTTCGGCGGTCTCTGCCTCGCAAGAAAGGCATACGAGGTCGGTGAGAACTTCACCTCAGGCCGCGCAACCGCAAAGCAGACGGTCGAGTTCATCGACACCCTCTGCCAGAAGGCCATTGCAGAACCCGGCTTCATCTGGAACATTCCCAACGAGGACGTAGGCCAGTGGTCAGGTCGCCTTACACGCGCATCCGCACGCGCATTGCGCGCCAAATTATGGATGTTCGCCGCATCGCCCCTCTTCAACAACAAGGAGCCCTACATGCAGTATGATCCTCTCAAGACCACCGAGTACACCAACATCGAGCATGTATGGTTCGGCGGCGAGGATGCCAGCCTCTGGCAGAAGTGCCTCCAGTGCTGCGACGAGTTCTTCCAGGACAACGCAGCCAACGGCGACTACTATAAGCTGATTCAGCCTGCAACAAAGGATGAGGCCGGCTACCGCAAGGCATTCCGCAGGGCTTACCGCTACCGCAACGACGAGAACAATCACGAGAAGATATTCGACGTTCATCCCACGCAGCTCATGTCAAGCTCTGTTACCGACGGTAACGTGAACAACGGCTGGGGATGGGGCTGGGCAGGCTTCGCACTCGACTGCCTCCGTCAGGGAGGTGCAGTTCCTACCAACGAGCTGATGGAGTGCTTCGGTATGCAGGACGGCCGCGTATTCCCCTATTCCGACATCTATGGTGCCGGCAAGAACCCCGAGGGATACGACATGTTCGCAGACCGCGACCCTCGTCTGTATGAGACCGTCCTGGTTCCCCGCCAGTCACTTCCTGCCGGATTCGACTACGCCGGATACAGCTACGCCGACACCTGGTATGGTGGCGCAATGTACTACAATGCCAGCAAGTTCGGTGACGCGAATTCAGACGATGCACACTCAGGATACAGAAAGTTCAAGTGGATGCTCGACTACGATGCAGCCAAGATGGACGACGAGTACATCGGTGTATCCTACATCCGTCTTGCCGAGATGTACCTCATCCGTGCAGAGGCACGCGCAGAGACAGGTAACTTCCAGGGTGCCCTCGACGACCTCGACGTTGTACGCAGCCGCGTAGGTCTTGGCCGCATCGAGAAGATGAACCCGGGCCTCAACCTCACATCGAACAAGGAGAACCTCATCGACGCCATCCTCAATGAGCGCAACTGCGAGATCGGTGCAGAGTGTGGCGACCGCCTCTATGACATGGTACGCCGCAAGCGTCAGGATCTCTTCACCAAGCCTCTCCATGAGATCAGGATCTACCGTCTCGACGAGAACGGCAACCGCCTCACCGAAGGTGACCAGTCTTGGGATCCCAGCACACCTTGGCCTAAGTTCGAATATGAGAAGCCTCAGATCCAGATCGGCGCACGCCGCTGGTGGGATCCCGGCTACTGGACTAACAAGTGGTATCTCGACCCCGTTTCACGCGTGGAGGTACAGAAGAACTATGGTCTTACTCAGAACCCTGGTTGGTAATAAAACTATCGCGATATGAAATTACACAATACACTTATAATCGGCCTGTTGGGACTCTGCGCAGTCTCAGTGGCAGCCAATGCGCAAGTCCAGCTGAGCGACAAGTCTCAGAAGGTGGACCTGGGCTATGGCCAGGAGGTATCAGAGTTCCTCACCACTGCTGCAACGTACACCATCACGGCAGAAGAGCTGAGCCACACGTCGGCAATCAGCCTTGCTGATGCCCTCTATGGCAAGATTCCCGGA
Organism: Bacteroidales bacterium; assembly: GCA_024401745.1. Taxonomy (GTDB): domain Bacteria; phylum Bacteroidota; class Bacteroidia; order Bacteroidales; family UBA932; genus Cryptobacteroides. The sequence goes on along the minus strand of JAKSKK010000006.1, from coordinate 55,881 downwards.
CTCACCGCTGTTCAGAACACCGGTTTCAAGGGCGAGGAAGGCCGTGGAGCTTCATTCAACATCCGTGGCGTCCAGACCACAGGTGAAAAAGACATTCTCATCCTCGTCGATGGCCAGGAGCGTCCCATCGACCGCCTCTCTGTAGAGGAAGTCGAGAGCGTGACCGTCCTCAAGGATGCAGCAGCCGTTGCACTCTACGGACACGAGGGCATCAACGGCGTGCTCCTCGTCAAGACCAAGCAGGGCAATCCCGACAGCGGATTCAACGTAAAGGCCGGTGCATCGCACAAGATCCAGTTCGACCCTCAGATGGCCGAGATGCTGGGCGCATACGACTATGCGAACGCACTCAACACAGCCAGAGCTAATGACGGTGCAGCTCCCGCCTACACCTCAGCAGAACTCCAGAAGTTCCAGAACGGAAGCGATCCCTACGTCTATCCCAACGTGGACTGGAAGAACGAGATCTTCAAGTATGCTGCAGGCGAGACCAACGCATTCGTTTCAATGTACGGCGGATCTGACAAGGTCGAGTACTACTCACAGCTCGACTACACCGACGCAAGCGGTCTCTACAAGAACCCTGATCAGGGCGACTGGAACTCACAGCTCAGGTACTCGAAGGCCAACATCCGCACCAACGTGAACTTCCAGGTGACAAACACCACCAGAGTGAAGACTCACCTCCTTGCAATCTTCCAGGAGACCAACGGCGTTCCCAACGTGAACTCCAACGACGCATGGTGGCACCTCTACAAGGTTCCCGCACTTGCATTCCCCATCAAGACCGCAGGTGACGTATGGGGCGGCAGCCAGACCTACGGAGACTTCAACCTCGTTGCAAAGTCTCAGGGCACAGGCTTCAGCAAGACGCACCAGCGCCAGATCTGGGCTGACATCACCCTCGAGCAGGACCTTCCCTTCATCCTTGAAGGACTCACCTTCTATGCCGGAGGTGCATACGACAACTCTTCCAACACCATCGAGAACCGCACAAAGGGCTATCAGTATGGATGGAACTACTACGATGCCAACGGCAAGATGCAGGAGGCAGTGATGGGTACCGTTGAGGACAAGCTCGTCTTCAACCACTGGGTTGACTCACAGTGGCGCATCGGTACAGTCAACACCGGACTCAAGTATGCAACCGCATTCAAGAACGGCGACAATCTCCTCGTGAATGCAAACTACAACATGAAGAGCGAGATCCGCGACGGCCAGAGCAAGACCTGGTACCGCGAGAACGTCGCCCTTGCAACACACTACGACCACAACGAGAAGTTCGCGGCCGACCTCGTGCTCGCCATGAACGGATCAAACCGCTCATACCCTGCAAAGTGGGCGTTCTCTCCCACCCTCGGTCTCGCCTACATCTACGCAAACAACCCTGCAGCAGGCTTCCTGACCTACGGTAAGCTCCGCGCATCAGCAGGTATCCAGCACACCGACTACGTACCCGCAGAGGGTCTGTGGCTCGCAAGATGGAACAACTCACACGGCCAGTTCAACTACGGAACCAACTTCCAGAGCTCATGGGGTGCATTCCTTACCCAGTTCCCTACCACCGACTTCAATCAGGAGACCGCTTACAAGGCCAACGTAGGTACTGACTTCAGGATTGCAGGCTGCATCGACTTCTCAGTCGACGGCTTCTACCAGCAGCGCCGCAACATCCTCGTCAGCGCAGGTTCACTGAACTCCGACGTCGTCGGAATCCAGTCTGCATACGACGACCTCGGCGTAGTCCAGAGCTACGGAATCGACGCAGGCGTACGCTTCGCGAAGGCATTCGACAACAGGATAGGCATCAGCTTCGCAGGCAACATCGCATTCGCGAAGAGCGAGATCCTCGACTGGATCGAGAATCCTGCATATCCCAACCTCTCTGCCATCGGCACACCCGCTGACGCAGCACGCGGACTCGTCGCACTGGGACTCTTCCAGTCTCAGGCTGAAATCGACGAGAGCCCTCTGCAGGAATTCGGCCAGGTGAAGGTCGGCGACATCAAGTACCAGGACATCAACGGCGACAACGTCATCAACGAGAACGATATGGTTGCCATGGACTGGGGCACGACATTCCCTTCACTCAACTACGGTTTCACACTCGGATTCACATACAAGGAGTTCGGTATCAACGCCACCTTCCAGGGTGCAGCGAACCAGATCAAGAGCCTCATGTACGTGGATGGCGTATGGGGAGCATTGTCAGACAACCGCAACATGTCTAAGGAGTACTACAGCAACTGCTTCGACGTTGCCGGTGCAGATGCACTCTATCCTCGCCTGTCAACCACAAAGGTTGCAAACAACTCTCAGGAATCAAGTCTCTGGTACAGGAACGTGAGCTGGTTCAAGATGCGTGACTGCGAGGTTTACTACAAGCTCCCTCAGAGACTGCTCGACCAGCTTCACGCAAGCGAAGTCAAGCTCTTCATCCAGGGCCAGAACCTCCTGTCATTCGACAACATTCCCGCAATGGATGCCGAGAACCTCAGCACAGGCTATCCTGTGATGAAGGCTGTCAACCTTGGTCTTAACATCATATTCTAAATTGATTGAGTTATGAAACTAGACAAGATATTTTTGTTCATACTTGCCTGTGCAGTCTCAGCTTCATGTGTAGACCTCAACTACACCGAGCAGAACACACGAGACGAGGAGTGGTCATACGAATACTTCGGTGAAGGTATCAAGAATATGGTGTATGACGTTTACGCACAGGTCTACAACAACGAGTTCGAGGCGAACAGCGCCTATTTCCTTGCAGGTGCCACCGACGAGGCTCAGTATGCGATCGAGACTGGTGCAATAAACAACTACGTGAACGGCGGCTGGAGCCCGGCAAACCCCTACTCCAACATCTGGACAAAGTCATATACCGCCATCGCGGAAGTCTGCATGTATCTCGAAAAGATCGAGCAGGCCGACATCTCTGACTGGAAGTACAACCCCGACTACTCAAACTGGGTTCAGCAGATGGAACTCTTCCCCTACGAACTCCGCTTCCTCAGGGCTTACTTCTACTTCGAGCTTGTCAAGGCATACGGCAACGTTCCCCTGGTTACCACGACCCTCACGAACGGTCAGGCTAACAACATGGAGATGGCATCCGCAGAAGATGTCTTCAAGTTCATCGTGGATGAAATCGACGCCATCGAGCCTTATCTGCCCGTATCTTATCTCACCGAGGTAGGTTCAGAGATCGGACGTGCAACAAAGGTCGCTGCGCTCGCCCTCAAGGCTCGCGCCCTCCTCTATGCAGCATCTCCCCTCTTCAATCCCACCGGCGACAAGTCAAAATGGGCTGACGCAGCAGAAGCCTGCAAGGTCATCCTTGACCACGCATCAGAGTGGGGCCTCAGCCTCAGCGCATACGGTTCACTCTGGGGACATGACGCATTCTTCAACCCTGAGCTCATCTTCGGCATCGGCCGTTCCGAGAGCAACACGTTCGAGAAGGCCCAGTTCCCTATCGGCGTCGAGAACGCTGAATCAGGCACCTGCCCCAGCCAGACCCTCGTGGATGCATACGAGTATCAGGATAACGGCGAGACCTTCGGCCAGCGCAACCCCGGCAGCATCGACCTCACCACGAATCCATACGACGGACTCGATCCCCGCTTCGCCCTCACAGTCGTGAAGAACGGCGACGAGTGGCCCAGCAACGGTTCTCAGAAGAAGGTCATCGAAACCTTCATCGGTGGCTTCAACGGTGCTCCCAAGTATAAGGCAACTCCTACTGGATACTACCTCAGGAAGTACGTCGACGGCTCATGCGTCACCACGGCCGACAACCAGACCAACCGCCGCCACACATGGATCGTCTTCCGCCTTGGCGAGTTCTATCTCGACTATGCAGAAGCAGTGTTCAATGCAACCGGCAGCGCCAACGATGCCACCTTCGGCATGACAGCCAACGAAGCAGTCAACGTGCTCCGCAACCGCAAGGACATTGCCATGCCCGAGTTCACCGAGGACGGAGACGAGTGGCTTGCACACTACGAGCGCGAGCGTTTCGTAGAGCTTGCATTTGAGAACCATCGCTTCTGGGATGTACGCCGCTGGAAGAAGGGACCCGAGTATTTCAAGAGCATTCAGGTCGCAAACATCAGCAGCTCACTCATGCTTACCCGTCAGACCGTTACACGTCAGTGGGATGACAAGTACTACTTCTATCCTATCCCCCAGTCCGAACTGCAGAAGAACAGCAAGCTTCAGCAGAACGTTGGTTGGTAGCAGACTGATCGATCAAAAAGATTACAGATATGAAAAAGATATTTAGATACATCGGAATATTCATGTCAGCCCTCCTGCTGGGTGCGATGACTTCATGCAACATTGAAGAAGTCGACCCTTCAGGTGACCTCGGGCTCGGCATCAAAGTGTTCTTCCCTACCAAGGTTGTCACAAACCAGCCGATGACCATCAACGGTTCAGGCTTCAGGGATGTAACCGAGATCGTATTCCCCGACGGAGTTGTCGTCAAGAACTTCGAACTTGTAAGTGGTGAGATGATCCGCGTCAACGCACCTGCCGGCATCAAGGCAGAAGGTGGCAAGCTCATCCTTCGCAGCGCTACCGACGAGGTGGAGTCGAAGGAAGACGTCACTGTAGGCAAGACCGTCATCTCAGGTTACTCAAGGCAGGAGGGAGAACTCCTCAAGGCCGGTGAGCAGCTCACCGTCTTCGGTACAGACCTTGAGTTCATCAGCGCAGTCGAGCTTATCGACGGCGACGGCAATCCCCTCATCATCAAGCAGGAGGAATTCTACCGCAAGGGCACAAGCTCAGTAGTCATCCTTATCCCCAGGAACGTATACGAAGGCGCTTTCATAGGAAAGATCTACACCTTCGACGGCCAGGTATTCGATATGCCTGAGTTCTCATACGAGCCCGCCAAGAACGCTGGTCACTGGGAGATCGTCAAGACTGTGATCTGGGAGAACGGTGGCACTGTAGGCGAGCCCAGCTGGGACGGCAAGTACCGCTTCGGCCTCGATGGACACGACGGCAACAAAGAATGTGTCGCAACGTTCCCTCAGGAGCAATGGGATATCATCAAGGATGGCAAGGTACGTGTTTCATTCGAGCTCAAGGACAATTCCAACATCAGGATCACCACCGGTTGGTGGTCAGCCGACTATCTCGGAAAGGAGCACAACTGTGTCGACATGATTCAGGAAGATGAAGACGGCACCAAGTACATCGAACTCGATATCGCTGGTGAAGGCTCAATCCACGACCTCATCGACGATCAGCATCTGCTCTTCACCGGTTCAGACTACACTCTCCTCGCAATCTACACTGTAGAAGAAGTCTGGGTCGAAGGTGAGGAAGGCCACTGGGAGCGCAAGAGCCTCTGGAAGAACGATGGTTCTGCAGGCGCACCCAGCTGGGACGGCAAGCTCCGTTTCTGCAATGTCGAGCACAAGACCGGTGAGGAAATCTACGCTTTCCCCATGGAAGACTGGGAACTCATCAAGGAAGGAAAGGTACACGTTGCATTCGATGTCAGCGGCTCTTCCAACATCAGGATAACCACAGGATGGTGGACTGGCGCATACGGCGGAGAAGAGCACAACTGTATCGACATGATCCAGGAAGAGGAAGACGGCACCAAGTACATCGAGCTCGACATCAAGGGTGAGGGCACCCTGTATCCGAACATCGATGAGCAGCACCTGCTCTTCACCGGTTCGGACTACACTCTCCAGGAGATCTACGTCAACGTATGGGTCGAAGCCGGCGCAGCTCCTTCAGAGATAGTACTCTGGTCAGGCGAAGCCCTTGCCGACGACTGGGCAAATCAGCCGACATTACTGACAGATGCCGGCCCCGAGCTCGTTGAAGCAGGCGCAAAAGTCGGCCAGGAAGTCAGATTCTACATCACTCCTACCGATGCAGATTGGAAGCTGAAGATCGTGGAAGGACACTGGGGTCCCACATACTGCGCATACTGCGAGGCAGGCACTGATACCAATGACGGAGAATTCACCGAATGGGATCTCAATGCCAACGGTGGCTACATACCTCTGACCCTCACTGATGAAATACTCACTGCAGCATTGACTCAGCAATGGTGGGGCGGAGTCTTCATAGCAAACGGAGACAACGTCAAGGTGACGAAGATTACGTTGATTTAGAAAAGGGGCGGCAATTGCCGCCCTTTTTTCTTTTTTTAGTATATTTGCTTCTATGCTGAAGAAACTGATTTCCATACTGTTCGTCTGCGTCCTCATGGCCGCGGCGGCATCATGTGTAAAACCCGACCCATACACTCCCCCAGGTGGAGGCGACGAGCCCGGTAAGACCGACCCCGACAAGCCAGATACTCCTGATGAACCCGACGAGCCGGGCACTCCAGACACGCCGGACGAGCCTGATACACCTACTGAGCCGCTCAGCAAGGACTTCCTCTCCATCAAGGAGACCGTTACGGCGATGGGTGCAGGCTGGAACCTCGGCAACACCTATGACGCCAATTCCGGCGACACCACCAACATGTGGATAGAGGCCTGGAGCGCTCACGATATCATCGACTATGAGAAGTCATGGGGGCAGGTCCCTGCAAGCCTGGAGCTGTTCAAGATGCTCCGCAAGAAAGGATTCAAGTCAGTGCGCATTCCTGTGACCTGGTGGCCGCACATGATTACGGACTTCGGTTTCGGCTCGCACCCGCCAATCTGGTATCCGTCAGAGTACCCCTTGGGATACGACGTCGATCCCAAATGGATGGCCAGAATCAAGGAAGTGGTGGACTATGTGATGGAAGCTGACATGTACTGCATAGTGAACGTGCACCACGACACCGGCACAGCCAGCACCCACTGGGTGGTTGCCGACATGGGCAGCTACGCTGCCAACCGCGAGCGCTTCAAGGGCCTCTGGACTCAGATTGCCGAGACCTTCAAGGACTACGACGGCCGCCTTCTCTTCGAGGGCTACAACGAGATGACCGACGCCGCTGACTCCTGGTGCTTCGCTTCATTCGGCGCCCCAGGAAACTACAATGCCGAAATGGCCCGCTCTGCATACGACGCAGTGAACGCCTACGCACAGGACTTCGTGGACGCAGTACGCGCCACCGGCGGCAACAACGCCGACAGGAATCTCATCGTCAACACCTATGCCGCTTGCAGCGGCGACGGCAGCTGGAGCGGCCATCTCAAGGATCCTCTTGTCGAGATGAAACTGCCGGAAGACAGCGCCAAGGACCGCATAGCCTTCCAGGTGCACTACTACCCTACCTTCTCGAACATAGCCCAAGGCAAGAAGAGCGTCGACGACCTGATTGCGGGTCTCGAAACCAATCTGACATGCAAGGGCGCACCGGTAATCATCGGTGAATGGGGCAGCAGCGGCAGCGCAGCTGACAAGACTGTCTGCTACGACTATAACCGCGGCGCATTACTGCAGTTCGCCACATATTTCATCCAGCAGACGAGGGCCCACGGAATGGCGACATTCCACTGGATGGGAATCACCGACGGCCAGGACCGCGCCGTGCCCAAGTTCACCCAGGAAGACCTGGCGGAAGCGATAATCAAAGGAACAGAATAAACCATGAAAAGACACTTGATTCTCTGGGCGGCAGCCCTTGCAGGCGCTGCACTCATGACCGCAGCCTGCAGCGAAGTGCAGGAGACACAGCACTATTCTCTCTTCTTCGACCATATCCGCGACATGGCGGCGCAGGAAGGCATCAGCCTGAAGGAAGCGGCAACGAAAGTACGTGAGCTCGGATACGAGGGCACCGACATCAACGTTGCCATATCTCCCGAGGACCTTGCCATCCTCGATGAACTGGGATTTCAGTACCCCTGCGTCATCTGCAACATCGATTTCAGCGACGGCGAATTCCCCGACAAGGTGCAGCAGGCGCTGGACTTCGTGAGCGCAAGGCATATCGACAAGCTCCTTCTGATTCCCGGCTTCTATGACGGAGAGATTTCGGAAGAGCAGTGGGCTGAGCTCGAAGGCAGGATGCAGGCCTTCGCCGTGAAGATGGCCGAAGTGGGCTGCTCCGTGCTTCTTGAGGACTTCGACAACGACCGTTCACCCTGCAGCAGCATAGCTGAGCTGGAACGCATATTCGCACACGTTCCCGAGCTTGGTCACGTGTTTGACAGCGGCAACTGGCTGTTCTCAGGAGAGAACGCGCTCGTTGCGCTCGACAAGTTCCTCCCCCGCGTGAAGCATGTGCACCTCAAGGACAGGGTTGCCGCTGACGACATGTCCTGCCCTGCGACAGGCGGAGGAGTCATCCCCATGAAGGAAATACTCTCCATCCTCCAGCAGAACGGCTACGACGGCTGGTACTCCGTCGAGTTCTACGGATCAAAGCACATGCTTGAAGATGCAAGGAAGTCGTTGGAATACCTGAAGGCACAGAAGGAGCCGCAGGAATACACCGGCTACCTTTTCGCCCACATGACGAACAGCACATACGGGCGTCTGTACTACTCTCTTTCACGCGACGGAAAGCAGTGGGAGGCAGCGAACAAGGGTGAAATCGTCCTGGAGGACTATCTGGGCCATCCCAACATCTCAAGAGGCGCTGACAGGTTCTACATGATGGGCGTCACGACATCCGGCGACCTGCGCCAGCCCGTGCTCTGGTCAAGCGAAGACCTCGTGACCTGGGAGCGCAAGGACCTCAGCAGGGACCTTTTCGACGTCTCAGCATACGCTTACGAGAACGAGTCAGTTTATCTGGGCGCACCCAAGATATTCTATGACGAGGCCAACTCTCAGTACATGGTCACCTGGCACGCATACGACCCGACTGTCGGCAAGGGAAATCCTCTCTGGGAATCGATGCGCACATTCTGTTTCCTGACCAAGGACTGGGAAACGTTCAGCACTCCTCAGAGACTGTTCGACTTCGAGGGCTCTGATGCCACAATGGCAACCATCGACGTGATCATGAACAAGGAAGACGGCAGATACTACGCTCTCATAAAGGACGAGCGCTGGCCTGAGACCGCCTCGACGGGAAAGACCATAAGGGTGGCATCGGCCGAATCCATCACGGGCCCTTACTGCAATCCCGGACCGTCAATCACCAACGCTTGGGAAGAGGCACCGGTGGCTCTCAGGAAGAACGACGGCACAGGCTGGTACCTGTTCACCGAGCGCTATATGGAGCACAGCTGCCGTTACTGCTGCCGTGAGGCCGTCAGCTTCGCATCCGGAGACTGGACACAGGTCGAGATCGCCTCGCCGGAAGACGGACGCCATGGCTGCGTGATACCTGTGACTGAAAAGGAATACCAGGCTATCCGCGCTGGCTTCGGGAATTAAAGATTCTCAGCTCATACTGGCCGCACATGGCCATTCTGTCATCCTTGACGGTTATTGCCGCAAGGATGTCTTTTTGTGCGGCTATCTGGTCAGTAACCGGCTGCAGGTCATCCACGGTGCGGATCCTGTTGGCGAAAGCCGTGGCATAGCTGTCGGCCAGCAGGGCATCCTTGCAGATTATCATGACCGCGTCGGCGCGTCCGAAACTCAGCGAAGGTCCTACGGTACCGCTCGACGTGCATATACCTAGAGGAAAGTCGGATGCGGGGATATGCAGCCCCACCCTGCCTGACAGCGGTGATTCGCCCGCGAACACAGAGATGTCCATGTCGGACTTGCTGTCGGCATAGATGTCGCCGCCATTTTCCACAATCACCTCGCTGCAACCGTATTTCTCGCGCAGTCTCACGGCCACATGCTCGGCAAAGGCGCCAGCAACGGCGCTCATAGGGCCGATCCCCGTCACGTGCGAAACTGCCGACATGTGCCTCATCGCATCGGGTGCCGAGGGTGCAGCATCGTAGGGCGTCAACGACGTCCGGAACACGGGGTCTGCCTGGATGCAGGCGTCCATCGACTGGCGCAGCTCCCTTACCCACTGCAGGGCGTCTTTCTTCATGGAAGGTGAATAGGAGTCCTGATCGACTCCTATCCACAGATCGGTCTCAAGGAACTTGACGCAGAAAGACCTGCGGCCATCAGCCGCAAACTGTCCGCGATACAGCCTGTCCTTGTATTCCATCATTACCCTGCGAAGTCTGTTGAGAACAGCTTGAGAGGGCATGCGGTCACGCAGTGCCTGCAGACTATGCACTTGTCAGGATCGAAGACGACCTTCCAGTCAGGAGCCTGGATTGAAAGCGCTCCGGAGAGGCATGATGACGTGCAGGCGCCACAGCTTATGCAGCGTGTATTGTCGTATTTGATCTTGTTCTCCAACGGGCTGACCTCAACCCCGCAGTTCTCCATGTACTCGATGGCCTGGCGGATGTGGTCCTCATCGGCATCCAGCTCAAGAACAAGCTTGCCGTTCCTTCCTGCATCTATGTCAGCCTTGATGATGCTGAGCATGATGTCGTATTTCTTGATCAGTTCGTATGTGAGCGAACGTCCTGCCGATCCGGCAGTAAACGTAACGACGACTTTCTTAACCATATCTATGCAAATTCTGACGGTTTACAATCTCTTCTCAAGCCCGTTCAGGCTGGTACCGGTAGGCATGGGGCGGACAGGAGCCGTGAGCTCGAATTCGCCGCGCTGTATCCATCCCTTCAGGATATCGGCAATCTGGCGTGCCTTGGCAAGGCTTGACAGAGGCGCCGTGTGTATCTTCCTGCCCATGAACTCGATCTCGCCGCTGCGAAGCTGCTCATAGTTCACCTGGCCTATGAGCTTGCATCCATCGCCATAGTCTTCGATGAACGTGTCTATCTGGCTGTTGCGTATCGACACGCGTGCCGCCATATCCTCGTCCAGCACAGGAATCGGGACTCCGACGCCGACATACATCGTCACACCGTATTTCTCGAAATATGCTCCGCGCATGAACTCGGTGCTCATTTCGCGCATCTCGCCCATGAGGGCCAGAGTACGGGCGTTGCCCATGGGTACGCCATGCTCGTTCAATGGTTTCGAGCAGTTGAACTGCGTACCGTTCCATACCACGTAGCCCTTGGCACCACAGAGGAATATGCGCGTGCCGAGGCCGATGGTACGGCACTCAGGATCGTTGAGCAGAGGCGAAAGCTCGCCGGCCGAACTGTATGATGCATTCCTCAGATTGGGCAGCAGCGCGCCCATGTAGGTATGCAGCAGCCTGTCGGACGTGTTCACGGCCACGTTGTAGTTCTGATATGCATTGCGGGGGTTGCACATTATGGCCTCGTTGATATCCTTCAGAGAGATCAGCGTCCTGATATGCTTGCGGGGATAGCACTCGGTGCCCTTGCCCCAGGCCTCGAGCATGACGTCCTTGCCGGCTATCAGGTCCTCGATGACGTGGGCACCGCCGTAGGTAGGATTCTGCACATTGCAGTCAGTGGCGCCCACAAAGGTGTCGACTGCGGCCAGTCCACCGCTCACAGGAACGCCGTTCAGCTCGATGCGTTCCATCCTGATAGGAGGGTTCGCATGTCCGAAGTTCAGGAAAGCGCCGCTGGAGCACATTGCTCCGAACGTGGCCGTGGTCACGACGTCGACCTTGCCAAGGATCTCCTTGGGCGACATTGTGCGGGCCATCTCAGATACCTCCTCGGCGGTCAGCACGACGGCCTTCCCCTTGCGTATCTTCTCGTTTATCTCCTCATAAGTCTTTGCCATATCTTTCCATGTTACGTATTATCATTCTATTGTGCATGTCAATGTGGTCCGGTCTGCCGAACGGCTGATGCTGACATCCTTGCAGATACCGCGCAAGATGTCACACGAGAGCTTGTTCATGGGATTGTCCAGAATGGACTCATCGAGAACCTTGGGCGTGGTTATGCAGACCTCCTTGACCGACGTCTTCTCGGAGTAGCTGACCTTGACGCCTGTGCCGGCCTCGGGACCGACTAGAAGCAGACCTTCCTCCACCACGTGCGCCACACGGTCAATGGTAGAATCGCCCATGTTGTACTTCCAGCAGAAGTTACCTATCCTTGCCATCATCTCATAATAGTCATAGTGTCTGCTGGCAATGTCGTAGGTGCATTCCCTTATCTGGTTGATGAACTTGCGAGTGAGCTCCTTCTGCGGATTCTCGAATATCTGCTCGGGGCTGCCTTCCTCGTAGATGACGCCCTCGTTCATGTAGAACACGCGGGATGAGACGTCCTTGGCGAAGCGCATCTCGTGAGTGACCACGACCATGGTCATGCCCTTCCTGGCAAGAGTCCTCATGACGCCGAGGACCTCGCTTACCATAGTAGGGTCAAGGGCGGAGGTGGGTTCGTCGAACAGTATGATCTCCGGCTCCATGGCAAGTGCCCTCGCAATGGCGACTCTCTGCTTCTGGCCGCCGGAGAGGTTCTCGGGCATATAGTCTGCCTTCTCGGCAAGTCCCACAAGGCTAAGCAGTTCCATAGCCTTGGCCTCAGCCTCCTCCCTGCTCTTTCCGAGCAGCTTGACGGGAGCATAGGCCACATTCTCCAGAATGCTCTTACCGTTGAAGAGGTTGAACGACTGGAACACCATTCCCATCCTCTGGCGCAGTGCTGGCACGTCGGCATCAGGCGCCAGAATGCCCTGGCCGCCTATCTCTATGCTTCCGCCGTCGGGCTTCTCAAGAAGGTTCAGGCAGCGCAGGAATGTGCTCTTGCCGGTGCCGGAAGGGCCTATGATGCTGATGACCTCGCCTTTGCGGATTTCGGCATTCACATCCTTGAGCACCTTCAGCCCGTGGTAGCATTTCTGGAGATGGGACACCCTGATGATGACCTCGCCGTCAGCCACCGGACTGCCGCTCTTCCTGTCGGTTCTGCCGCGCAGACGCACGCAGACACCGACAGCAGCCGCACAGACCGCAAGCGCCAGCAGCAGCCATGGAAGGATGCCGCCGCCTTTCTCCGCTGTCTCGAAGGCCTCGGTCTTCTTGAAGAGATATAGGATGCAGCTTTCGAAGTAAGGGATCAGCCTGACTGTATTCTCACGCTCCTTGGTAATGGAGATGCATGCAAATGCCATGTCGGCCTTGCCTGTGGCGATGCTGGGCATGATGCCTCCGAAGTCCATGTTCATGAATTCCACGGGGCGGCCTATACGCTGTGCGAAAAGACGCGCCAGCTCGATCTCATATCCGTCATAGTCGCCGTTCATCATGAAGTTGAACGGCGGGCTGGTGGCCATCACGGCAACCTTCAAGGGTTCGCCAAGAGTAGGTAGGTTCACATCCCGGTGGCATTCTTCCCAGTCACGGGTCATCCACTTCTCCCTGATCGCCTGGTTCTCTCCGGTGACGTTCATGTCGTTGATGAACTTCTCGAACTCACCGGCAAGATAGTCGTCGTCGAGCCTGAAGCATGCGCCCACGGGCATGGCAGGATAGGATGATGGTATGGTGTCCAGCTCAGGGTACTTCTTGAGAGGGACAAGGGCCAAGATGTCGTCGACCATGAAGGCTCTCGCCTTGTTGCGGAGCACAGATTCCAATGCATCGACGTCATTGTTGTATGAGAGCAGGCCTTTTGGCCCACGCTTGTCGAGAATGAACTGCTCAGTGAGCGAACCGTGAATCACCGAAAGTGGCTGGTCGGCCAGATCCTCCTCGCAGGTTATCTCCTTGATTTCCTGCTTGGTGCATGAAACGGACGTGAACAGCATCAGTGGCAGCAGAAGCATGACGGCCGCATGACTGTGCCTGCGGCGAGGCTTTGCAAGAGCCTTGAGCAGGAGCCCTATCAGCCAGGCTATCAGGAAGTAGACCACTGCTATTGTCAGCAACGGGAAGAAGGCATCGAAGGTTCGGGCACGGATGATGTCGGATGCCTTTGTCATGTCGATCACGGCCACATAGCCGACGATGGAAGTGCTCTTCAGGAGGCTGATAACCTCTCCCTGATAAACAGGCATCATGCTCTTGACAGCCTGGGGCAGGACTATGCCGAAGAATGTCTGATACCGGCTGAACCCGAGAGACAGGCCTGCCTCGGTCTGGCCGCGGTCGACGCCCTGGATGCTGGTCCTCAGCATCTCACATACGTAGGCGGCCGTGTTCATCGCGAATGTGATGATGGCAACGAGCACGCCGGACGCATTCACCGGTGCAAGTACGATGTAGTACATTATCATGAGCATCACCAGTACGGGCGTGCCGCGCATGATGTCGATATAGACCTTGGCTATACCCTGGAGAGTCTTGTTCCGGTTCATCCTCATCCAGCAGATGAGGCCGCCCAGAAGGGTTCCAAGGAGCACCGCGAACAATGTGATGATCAGAGTTGTCTTGAGACCGTCCAGAATCAAGGTGTAACGGTTGTCCTGTATGAAATTGTTGTAGAATGAAGAGGCAATCCTTTGCCAGAATGTTGTCGTCAGCATCATACCTGTCTTTATTTGTCAATAATCTTAACTGTTTCCCCTGCCTTTGTATCGGTAACGAATGGTTCTTCCCTGCCGGGTACCTCGACAGAAAGGCGTCCGCCCTTCTCTGAGTAGACCTCCAAACTTGTCACGATGCCATCTTCCATGGCTGCAGAGACCAGGAAGGCCCCGCGGGCGCGCAGCCTGCTGAAGCTTACGTCCTTCCAGTCGGAGGGAATTGCGGGGAATACGCATATCGTGCCGGTATGGCTCTGCAAAAGCATCTGCTGCAGGCCGGAAGCAAAGGCGAAGTTGCCTTCGAGCGTGAAAGGCCTGTATGTGAAATTCGATTTGCCGGACTGAGTCTGGTCTCCGTTTGCATGGAAGGTATTCGGCAGGCAGAAACACTCAGCAAATATGCGGAGGGCTTCTGCGGCACCCTCGCCGTCCATTGCGTGCGCCTTCATGTTGGCGAGCCATGAGTACGAATATCCGCACCACAGACTGGGGCCGATCTCATCAAGCCGTGCGAGAGTGGCCTTTATGATCTTCTGCGACTCCTCGCCATCGCTCCAGTCGATCAGTTCAAGCGGGAAGATCGACATGGCGTGTGAGAAGTGCCGGTGGGATTCATTGTAAGGGAAGCCCTTGGCGAAGGTCAGCACATCGTTCTGAATGTCAAGAGGCTGCATCTGTGCAAGGCATCCGTTCCAGCGGGCGGCATCCTCATCGAGGCCGATTGCCTGAGCCATCTCGGCTGCGGCTCCGAAAGCGAAGCGCATCAGGCTCACGTCGTAGTTGGTCATGGTATGGAACCAGGCCTTGAGGCTGTTGTCGTAGATCTCGGGACTGGTGCTGAGAGGTAGTACGCGATGTCCGTCTGAATCGATATGGGAAAGCTGCTCGAGGGCGGTGGTCACTTCCGACATGAAGGGATAGGCCCTATCTTTGAGGAACTCGTCGTCGGCTGAATACTTCCAGTGCAGATAGAAGTGCTGTGCCACCCAGGCCGCCGTCGTGGGCGAGAATGAGTACTGCGGCCAGCCTCCCATGGAAATGCCGTCAAGCGTAGCGACACCGGGAACCATGATGCCCTCCACCCCGAAGAAGTCGCGGGCATACAGCCTGAATGCGTCTCTGCAGTCCCAGAGGTACTTCAGGAAGGCCTGGCCCTCGGCCAGATGGTTGCCTACATATACAGGCCAGTAGCTGAGCTGGGTGTTCAGGTCGTTGTGATAATCGCCCTTCCAGGGAGGAAGAAGGCCGTTGTCGGCCGTCCACACGGCCTGAAGCGATATCGGGCGAGAATCTTCGCGGCTGGTAGAGCCGAGCTTGTACATCTCGTTGTCGTACTGCTTCTGGATCACGTGGTCGGGCACGGTGACTGAAGAAGCAACCCAGAAGCCATCCCAATATGCAAGATGGCTGCGGAAGTCCTTCGCCATGCCGCGTTTCATGGCCTTTCTGACCTCATCCACGGCGTTTACGTCATTGAGAGAAGTGCTCACGCACCATGCTCCGGTGAGAGTGGCTCCGTCATGCTTCCACAGGACTGCGACGTCGTATGAGTAATCGCCCCAGCCATTCTGATGATAGTGGATGCTGCGCGAAGTCGTGCTGACGTCACCCTGCTCATATCCAAGCGAAGCGAGGTCGCTGGTGATTATGCCATATCCGTCGGTATCCGACTTCTCATGGTACTGAGGAGCCTTGATGGAGGGCACGAAGGCAGGGTCATCCACGCCCTTGAACACGAACCAGCCCACATGGTCAGAGGCTGCCACGAAGGTCTCGAGCGTAGCACCGCTCTCCCACTCCACGCGGCACAGGGCGTCATTGATGAAAAGGCGGACCGACTTGACGGCGCCGAGGCTTTCCATGGGGAACTCAAGTGCCGCGCAGGCTATCTTGGAAGGTGCCGGGGCATCGCTGTAGGTCTTGTCGAACTCGTCCCAGATTGCCTGTGTATCGCCGTCGGCCACACGTTCCTGAATCCATTTGTAGGAAAACCTCACGCTGTCGGCGAACTCTTCGGTAGGACGAAGGTCCCACAGGTCGTAGTGGTCGAGAGAGAAACGGAGATTCCCGTCCTTCTGCCAGACCAGCTGGCCAAGTTCGGCATTGCCAAGGGGCACGGCCTCGTCCCAGCTGGAGGCGAGCTCTTCGAAAACGAGGTCGCTGCTGCTCTGACGGGGTGTGAGCTCCACGGTAATCTGTGAGCAGAACACATAGCTGGGGTCGCCGCGCTCTTCCATAGTGGCGATCATGTTCTCCTCCGTCCTGGGGACTTTACCATTGAACAGGATCTTTCCTCCGGATATGACCTTGACTTTCCTGTCGAGGTCAACAAGGTCGTCGTTGAGATATATGGTCAGACTGCCGTAGTCACATTTCTCTATATCGATTGTGTTGCCGTCTATCTGAGCTATGACGCACTTGCCGTGGGCACTCTCCCCCAGTTCGTTCTCGGGAGCCTTTACCCAGTAGAATGCGGGCCTGAGCCTGTTGTTCTCCTCGGCCTCCTGGCGCCACACTACCCTCTTCGGATAAGGGTTGCGGGTGTACTGAGCCATCCAGGAGAAGGCTGCGGAGTCCTCGAGATACATCCAGTGCGGGCGGTCCTTGGCCACAGTGACTGAGTGGATGTACCCCTCAGGGTCGGCGGCCTGCAGGACATCGAGTTCCTTGGCCTTCTCGGGCACAAGGGTGTTGCGGTTGTATGCCTCGTCATTCTCACCTACCCAAAGGGTGAAGGGCATGTTCCTCACGTTCATGAGATTGACGCTGCCGGGATGGCCGGCCATCATTGCGGCTGCGGCCCAGTGGTCTGCCATGCGGGGAGCCATGCGCCACACACCGTCGCCACCGGCGGAGTAGCCCATCAGATAGACCTTGTCAGGGTTGACACCGTGCAGCACCACCATGGTGCGGATGATCTGCTCGAAGAGGTCATCGTTGCTCCAGAGGAACCACATGTCCCATACGTCTTCGATTGAGCGGGGAGATATGTAATAGCCTTCCACCGGCTGTGGTGGATCAGCCCTGCGGTACATCTTCTGCTGGTTCGCCCACTGGCCGTCGTTCATCTCGGCGGTGGTACCGCCACCTCCGTGCAGGGATATCCACAGACTGTGCCCTCCCTCAGGCTCGTCTCCGTAGCAGTCCACAAGGAACTTCATGCTGTGGCCATTAGCGTCAGTCACGCAGAGCCTTTCGAGATTCTCCTGCATGCTGCCGGCATTGGCCTGCTTCCAGTCGGCTATGACTGTCTGACGCAGCTGCTCGGCCGCCTCCTTCGAGAGACTGCCGGGCCTGTTGCATGCCGAAACGCAGACGCTGAGTATCAAAAAGAGAAGGGTCAGTGATTTTCGCATCTTGTATCTAAGTTTCTTAAGAAACAAAAATACAAACAAAAATTGAATAACCCTTCATCCGTGGCCTAGAACCTGTTCTTGACCGCGTCACCCGCACCCGTGCCCTTGTACTTGCTGACTATGGTGTTGAAATGGTAGGAGACGCGGAGCAATATGGCGGGATTCCTGTGGTCGTTGTTCTGGTCGACATAGAAATTGCCGTAATCGACCACAACGTGTTCCTGAGAACGGTTGAGAACATCGGTGGCACTCAGCCTGACGGTCAGCGACCTGTCTTTGAAGAAGGACTTCTGCACGCTGAAATCAAGTACGTTAGTCCTGCTCAGGATTTCTGCGGATCCGTAACTCATCCTGCTCTGGAACCTGTAGTCGGCCGAAAACTCCCAGTCATTCCTGAAACGGAAAGCGTTGTTGAACTGCAGCATGAACATGGGCGTATCATATTTCACATTCCTGTATCCTGAAGGTTCACGACCATCGGCTACGTCAATGTTGAAGAACTGCTTCCTGACCCCTGCAGTATACTGAGGACTCCAGCATCCTATGGTAGGAGCGGCAGTCACATATGCGCTGTATATGTTTATGGGTGACTTCATGTTCTCGTAGGTCAGCAGAGTAATGCCGTCGTCACCATACGGGTGTCCCACCTGGTCTATTGCGTCCTTGATATTCTCGAAAGTTGTACTGAATGTCAGCCATTTCCAGTTTGCGTTGATGGCAGCGTCTATATACTTCTCGTTCTTCAGTGTAGGGTCGCCTGTCTGATAGGTGAAGCGGCTGTGATACTGCATCTCGTTCGAAAGCTTCCAGAAACCGGGACGCTGGGTCTTGCCGGATATGCTTGCACTCAATGCTACCTTACCAATCTTTGTGGAGAACGAAGCTGAAGGGAACCAGTTGTCCTGCCTACGTTCCAAATCGCCTGTTCCGGTAATGTCATCGTACTCATAATCAACATGTTCATAACGTACACCTGCACTCAACTGTCCTATATTCAAGGGAAGAAAGTACTCGGCAAAACCAGCTATGTTGTTCTCCCTGAGTTCGGACTCGGATGGGGCGATCTCCTCGAATGTAATCCTGTGCTGCTGCCTGGTCTTCACATACGACTCCTCTGCACCAGCCTGAATCTGGCCCTTCCATACAGGGTACTTGAAAACTATTTTGCTCGCCACAATGCCGTATCGGTTGTCAACGCTGCTGTCGATGCTGCGGGGATTCACCGTGCTGGACTCGTCAATCCTGCTCTCATTGCATTCTGCATTGGTTTGAAAGTCTGTATTGAACTCTATCTCAAGCTTATCCGCCTTTCCGCTATAGTAGAGATTGCCCAGCCATCCGCCGTTTGTAACCATATTGGTATTGTTTTCCGACACCAGATTGTCGATAAGGGCCTTGTTCATGAACACATCTTCATTGACCACTTCCTTATAGCTGCCGAAGAGAAGGCCGTTGTACTGCAGCTGCAATCCCACGGAATGGTTCTCGTTTATCTGCCAGTTCACACCGAATATCGAATTCGTGCCGCCTGCATGCTGCCTCACGGCAAGCCTGCCCGACTGATCAAAGAGGTTGCCTGCTGCAAATGAGGTCTCTGCGATGTCGGCATACTGATACCCGTAATTGTCCCAGTAGAGCAGTTTGCCTATGAAGTCAAGGTTGCCTTTCCTGTAGTTCAGGTCAAGTACTGACCACGACGGCTCGAAGTCCTTGCAGGTAAGGTGCTGCTTTGCCTGACTAGTGAGGGCAAAGCCGAAGCCTTCTCCCTGCCGCCTTATGGTCTTGATCCGCACCACGGCCTTGATTTCCGCGCCATATGCTGCACCGGGGTTGTTCACCACCTCGATTGCGCGGACTTCCTCCGACATGAGACTGCGGAGTTCATCAGGATCAAGCACACGGCGGCCGTTGATGTAATAGACAGGCTCTCCCCTGCCTATGACCTCGCTCTTGCCATCGCGCTGGATCATTCCCGGAATCTTCCCCATAAGGTCCTGGGCAGTTCCTGCGTGCTCGAGAACCGATCCTGAGATGTTGGTCACCACCGCATCACCCTTGAGCTCGGTTCTTGGCAGCTGCGCCTCCACCACGGCCTCTCCGAGCATATACTGGTCCTGGACAAGCGCTATCCTGCCAGCGTCACAGTTCTGAGAAAGGTCTACAGGGGCGACATAGCCCTTGTATCCGATAAGGGCGACCGAAAGAATGTATCTGCCCGGCTGGGCCTTTATCTCAAAGTGACCCTGCTCGTCCGTCATGGCTCCTGCGACCACTGTGGAATCGCCTTTCGCCAGTACCACAGTAGCGAATTCCAGGACCTCACCTGTGGTTCCGTCCTTCACATTTCCAACTAAAGTACTCGTTGCCTGCCCGAAGCAGACTCCACCCAGTGCGAGCCAGAGGCTGCACATGGCCATCAATGCCTTTCTCATATTGTAATTCATCAGATTAATTTCGGGTAATACACAACAAAGAAGCAGTCATAGGTCGCATTCTATGACTGCTTCCGTTTATTAGACGAAAATCTGTCTGAATTGTTAATCAGCAGACATCACGAAGTCTAGCTTTCCTCCATTCACGAGATCGCTATGCTTGATGAAATTGCCCTCGAGAGGGCGCCCGTTCAGCTTCTTCGAAGCTATGTAGCAGGCCTCACGGCTGCCGTTCTTTGTACTGATTACCAGCTGGTTTGCACCAGTGCTGAGGGTAACCTTGTCAAAGATGGGAGAACCTATCGCATACTCGCAGCTTGCAGGGCATACGGGGTAGAATCCCAGGGCAGAGAATACGTACCATGCACTGGTCTGGCCGTTGTCCTCGTCGCCGCAGTATCCGTCAGGAGCGGCAGTGTAGAACTTCTGCATCACCTCGCGGACCTTGGCCTGAGTCTTCTCGGGCTGGCCGCACCAGTCATACAGATAGAGCATGTGCTGGATGGGCTGATTGCCGTGTGCGTAGTTGCCCATGTTCATGATCTGCATCTCGCGTATCTCGTGAATCGTTATGCCGTAGTAGCTGTCGTCGAACAGAGGGGGCATGTCGAACACACCGTCAAGGTTTGCGGCGAACTGCTCGTTGCCGCCCATGAGCTCGATAAGGCCGGGGATGTCATGGAAGACACTCCAGCTGTAGTGCAGTGAATTGCCTTCGGTGAAATCACCACCCCAATTGAGAGGGCTGAACACCTCGGGGAATGTGCCGTCGGCGTTGCGTCCACCCATCAGGTGGTCGGCTTCGCGGTAGAGATTGCGGTAGTTCTGAGCCGCCTTCTCATAGGGAGCGATCTCCTCCTCGGACTTGCCGAGTGCCTTTCCGAGCTGGGCGATGCACCAGTCGTCGTAAGCGTACTCGAGAGTGCGTGCGGCGCTCTCGTTTATGCCTACGTTACAGGGCACGTAACCCAGTGAGTCATAATACTCCCAGCCAAGGCGGCCGGTAGACTTGATGCTGGGATGTGCGTGGTGAGCGCCGAAGGTGACGGCATCCCACAGGGCGTCGATGTCATAGCCACGCAGGCCCTTGAGGTAGGCCTCTGCAACTATGGAAGCGGAGTTGTTGCCGACCATGCAGTCGCGGTGGCCGGGGCTTGCCCACTCGGGCAGGAATCCGCTCTCCTTCCAGGTGTTCACAAGGCCTTCCTGCACGTTCACAGCCTGCTTGGGATAGAGGAGGTCAAGCAGTGCGAATTCGCAGCGGAAGGTGTCCCAGAAGCCGTTGTCGCCGAAGAGATAGCCGTCATGCACCTGCCCGTCATACGGGCTGTAGTGCACTCTGCGGCCGTCTTCGGTGACCTCGCTGAGGTCGCGTGGGAAGAGAACAGAACGGTAGAGGCAGGAATAGAAGGTACGCAGGTTGTCGAGGTCATCGTCCTCGACCTTGGCAGCCGAAAGTACCTCGTTCCAGCGCTCACGGCCGGCCATCTTTATACGCTCGAAGTCGCCGTCGCCGAGTTCCTGCATGTTCACCTCTGCCTGCTGGGCACTGATGAACGATGCAGCCACGCTCAGGCCGACCTTCTGCCCGCGCTCAGTGGCGAAACCGAGCATCAGCTTGTCGGCCTCCTGCTTCACGACGGTGAAGGGAGTGTCGACGTCGATGATGAACCACAGGCGGAAGTTCTCGGTCACACCACCGTGATTGTTGGTGGTGGAACCTATTATGCGGTTGCCGGAAACCTCGAAGGTCGCATTCTCGGCATCGATGGCGTCGAGCACGAGGAAAGACTGCTCGCACTCAGGATAGGTGATGCGGAACTTGGCGGCGCGCTCGGTGGGAGCGAGTTCAAGGTAAGTATCTTGGTCGGCAAGGTAAACCGCATAGTAGTAAGGAGTTGCGGTCTCAGCCTTGTGGGAGAACCAGCTGGCGCGCTCGTTCTCGTCGACGGTTGCAGCTGCCGTAACGGGCATGATGCTGAACTGGCCGTAGTCGTTGATCCAGGGGCTGGGCTGGTGGGTCATCTTGACGCCACGTATCTTGTCGGCAGTGTAGCTGTAGGTCCAGCCGTCGCCGTTCCTGCCGGTCTGAGGAGTCCAGAAATGTGTACCCCACGGCATGGCAACGGCAGGATAGGTGTTGCCTGTGGAGAGTGAGAACTTCGACATTGTTCCCACCAAAGTGCTGACGTAGTCAACAGGTTCGTGCATTGCTGCAGGCTGCGCGCAGCCAAAGGCCAGAGCAGCGAGGGCAAGCAGCAGAAGTGTACGTTTCATGTTTAGATTATGCTGTTTTCCTTTGTGAACTTGACAATCTCAGGCACATATCCGAATGCCAGTCCGGTAACTGAGTCGGCGCAGCCGTAATACACGGCAATCTTGCCGGTTTCCTTCTCGTAAAGTGCTGCGCATGGGAAGGTTACGTTGGGAACGTCACCTGTGCACTCGTATATCTCGCGGGGAGAGATCAGATACGGGCCGCTGCGGGCGAGCACCTTCCAGGGCTGCTCGAGGTCGAGCAGGGCTGAGCCGAAGGCATAGACGTAGCCGTTGCATGAGCGGAGCACGCCGTGATAGATGAGGAGCCATCCGTCCTCGGTCTCGATGGGCACGGGACCTGCACCGATCTTCATGCACTGCCATGCGCTCACCTCGAAGGGAGCAGGCGACATCACGTGACGATGATGTCCCCAGTACTCAAGGTCAGGCGACTCGGAATAGAAGATGTCGCCGAATGCCGTATGGCCTGTGTCGCTGGGACGGGAGAGCATCGCGAACTTGCCACCTATCTTCCTGGGGAACATCACACCGTTCCTGTTATAGGGCAGGAATGCGTTCTCAAGCTGATGGAAAGTCTCGAAATCGGTAGTCCACGCCACACCGATGGTAGGGCCGAAATAGCCATTGCACCATGTGACATAGTACTTGTCTTCGATCTTTGCGACGCGGGGATCGTAACCGTATACCCACTCCGCAACCTCGGGGTCAGCGCCCACAAGCTTGAAGTCCTCCTCCTGAATCTCCCAGTCGATGCCGTTGACCGAGAAGCCTACGTGGATGCGCATGCGGCGGTTGGTGTCGTCGCAGCGGAATACTCCGGCATAATGGTACTTGCCCTTCTCGAAAGGCACGACTGCAGAATTGAAGATTGAGTTGGATGTTGAAAGAAGATTGCGGGGAATGATGGGGTTCTTTGAATATCTCCAGAGAACTTCCTTTGAACCGGCGGGGCGGTCCTCCCAGGGAATGTTGACAGCCATATCTAGTTAGTTTACGATTATTTCATCAATGAATAGCCAGCCCCATTTGCGCTCGTTAATGCGTCCGAGCACCTTCACGTAACGGCCGCTGGCATCGCCGTTCCATGAAAAGAAATGATACATGGGCCTGAGGTCCTCGAGATCGAAGCCTCCGACTTCAGTTCCAAGCTGGCGGAAGTTCACGCCGTCGTCAGAGATCTCGAAGCTCACCTCCACGGGCATGCATATCCATGCGGTGCGCCACTGGGTGAAGTCAGCCTTGATCTCGTGTATGTCCTTTGTCTCGCCAAGGTCTATGGTCACGATGACGTCCTTGTTGAGGAAGCCCTGCCACCTGCTCTGGAATGTCCAGGAGCCGAACAGTCCGTCGGTCAGGGCCGAATCACCGCCACCGGTATAGCTGTCGGCGTATGTGGTCTCGTATGAGACAGGGCATCCCACAGCCACATGCTGCACTGGCTCGAGGTATTCCTTGCGCTCGCCCACCTCGTTCTCGAGGTCGAAGCTGTTGTATCCGTCTTCGTGCGCCTGCTTCAGCCTGAACAGGGCACGCTGGCGGAACTCGCTGTAGTCCTTGCCTTCGGCCGGGCTCCAGTCAACCTCCGCAATAGCGAACACTCTCGGGTAGAGCATATACTCAAGGTGTTCTGGCACAGGAACTTGCTCCGTCCAGAGGTTGGTCTGGGCACCGAGCACATGTTCGCGGCCGGGCATATCTTCGGGCGCGGGATCGTAGCTGTACACCTTTGAAAGTGGCACGTATCCACCGAATGCCGTGGGCTCCTTGTAGGGAGCGTCCTGGTATGCGTCGATGTAGCAGTGCGAGCCGGGAGTCATGATCACGTCGTGGCCCATCCCGGCAGCCTTGCGGCCACCTTCCTCGCCACGCCAGGACATCACCACAGCGTTCTCGGCAAGGCCGCCTTCAAGTATTTCGTCCCAGCCGATGATCTTGCGGCCGCGACTGTTCACGAACTTCTCGATGCGCTGGATTCCATAGCTCTGCAGCTGCCTGACCTCGGCCATGCCTTCAGCCTTCATCCTGGCCTGGCACCTGGGGCAGGCCTCCCAAACGGCCATGTTGGCCTCGTCGCCCCCGATATGGATATACTCCGACGGGAAAAGGTCGATGACCTCGCCGAGCACCGTTTCAAGGAATTCAAAGGTCTTCTCGGAGCCTATGCAGTACTCGCTGGGATGCTCGGGATTGCCGCCGCACCTAAGTTCGGGATAGACGGCAAGAACCTCTTCGCTGTGGCCGAACATCTCGATTTCGGGAATGACGGTGATGTGCAGGGAATCCGCAAGGGAGAGCACCTCACGCACGTCCTCCTTGGTGTAATGAGGGATGCCGGCGGTGAGCTCGGGATAGGCGTCAATCTGCAGGCGCCACCCCGTGCCGTCAGTCAAGTGCCAGTGGAAACGGTTGAGCTTCAAGGATGCGAACATCCTGAGCTGCTTGCAGATGACGTCCTTGTCGAAGAAGTGACGCGAAACGTCGATGTGAGCGCCGCGGTAGCTGAAACGGGGCGAGTCTACGATGCGCATCGCGGGTGCCTCGGCTCCGTACTGGCGGCAGATATGATAAAGGGTCACGCGGGCATAGAAGGCGCCGGCGTCATCGCTTGAACTTATATGTATGCGGTTCTTTCCAAGCTCCAGAAGATAGCCCTCCGGAGGGATGGATGCGTCCTTGCTCTCGTATACAGGAGCATTGTTCAGGTCGCAGCGCCCACGCAGCATCTGTACGCTGGCGGGACGCGGAATGACCATGAGCTGCTCCCTGGGGCTGCAGGAAAGCAGTCCCAGAAGAACAAGCAACGCTGTCAGAAACCTACTTTGCAGGCGCATAGTTGTGCTCGTCGAGATACTTCTTGAAGCGCTCGAGACCTTCGTCGTTGGGGCCGTCGAAGAATGAGACACCGGCAGCGCCATTGCTGTATGCAGCGTCGAGAGCCTTCTCGAAGTCGTCGCCCTTGAGGTCAGGGAACATGAGGCCGGCATAGATGGCTGCGCCATCGCCAACTGCCTTCACTGCCTCAGCCACGCTGCGGCCGATCCACTCGGGACCCTCGCCATAGAATCCGTTGTATATCATGGGGAAATAAGCCTTGAGAGGCCAGTTGCCCCAGTCCTGACGTACCATCTTCTTGGCCATTGAAGGGCCGGGGAACACGGCAGCGGACAGGAGCTTTCCGGTAGGTGCCATGGCGTCTGAGATGGTCTTCACCACCCTCGTGATGGCGTCGAGGCGGAAGTTGATCCAGCTCTGGTCCTCCATGGGATACTGAACCTCCATGATGTCGCGGCCGGTAAGTTTCTTGAATTCCTGCTGGCAGAGCTCGCAGTAGCAGTAGTCATATTCGGGGAGCTCGGAAGTCTGGTCGATTCCGTAATTCTTCCAAAGAGTGGTAGGCAGCACGACGTCCGGGAAGCGGACATAGTCGAGGTGCATGCCGTCGACGTACTTGAGGTTAGCGCAGCGAACATAGTCCTCTGCCAGATATTCTGCAACCTCAGGGTGCGTAGGGCACATGAAGCGGTAGTAGTCGACGTAGGCGGGCTTGTCGTAGGTGGACTCCCCTTTCCTGTTGACTGCAGCCCACTCGGGGTGCTCCTGCAGGGCCTCGCGGCGGTTCATGGTCCAGAGCCAGTAGTGAGCCTCCAGGCCGGCCTCCTTGCAGAGGCGGTAGATGCGCTCGTCGTAGCCCTCGAAGAGTATGCCGCTGATGCCGCACTCGTGGCACTTGGTGAAGTGCTTCGTGTACTGCTCGTCGGTCCACTGGGGCTTGAGACGCTCCCACATCCAGTTCTTCACGATCTTGTCGGCGGGCATTGCGGGCACGATGTCACCCTCGCAGAAGCGGAGGTATCCCCACAGCTCGGGTAAATGCATATCAACCTTGCCGGTGGGAGACCATACCCAGTTCTCCTCGGGACCGCCCTTCTTGAGCCACTCCACGCGTGAGAAGTTGATACGCCATACCTTGTTCTCCCGGCAGTTCTTGAACTCGCGGTTCAGGCAGTCGAAGGGGATGGCAATCTCCACGTTCCAGCCCTTGTCGGTGTCGCCGGGCTTGTTGAGGGTGCCGTTGCACTTCACGGCAAGCTTGAGGTCCTTGTAGTCCCAGCCCATGATGAACTTGCCGCCCTTGCTGTAGGGCTTGGTCATCATGAGGTCCATGACTGTGCCGAGGGCATTGTTCTCAAGTTCGTAATAGAGCTGGCCGTCGCAGAACGGATCGAGGAACACCTCGAAGTCGTTGTCGTGCCAGATTATGTCGTCACGCTTGGTGATGCTTCCGGTAACGTTGTCCTCCTCGATGGAAGCGGCAATGTAGAGATAATTGTCGTCCCACAGCATCTTGACGTTGGTCTTCTTGGTGGGGGCAGGATAATCGAATCCGCGGATGTCGGCGAAGTCCTCGCTGGGCTTGGCCTGCTGCCATGCCTTCTCGTTGAACTTTCCGTCAATCTTGATCTTCTCGCTTGTGCGCTGCGCATCATAAACGCGCGGCAGAGTGTTCTGAGCCTGTGCGAACAGAGGCATGAGCACTGCAAGAACGGTTAGGAACTTCTTCATAATATGTGGTATGTTATAAATTATAGCTTATTACCTGACCTGACCCACGATAGAGAGTGAGAGGGCCCTCAAGTTCAAGTGCGAGCACTGTAATATGCTCATCCAGAACATCTTCGGGGATATTGATATAGTACACGCCCGGAACCTCGCTCCAGTCGATGTCGTTGTAGAGCTGCCAGTCGAGGGTCCTGTCGGTGCCGACTACGCGCACGTTCTTGATATGGGTCTTGAGGCCCTTGACCTCGATGGACTCGTTAGGAGTGTAAGGAAGATATACGTAGAGCACGTCGCCTGCCTGATTGAGCGTGGTGTAGCCCTGGACGTGTCCGTCAGGAATGCCGGCACGGGTAGGATAGACGGCCTCGGCGTGCTTGTTCACCCAGCGGCCTACGGTCTTGAGCATGCTGACTTCCTCCTCGGGGATGGTGCCGTCGGCGCGGGGGCCGATGTCGAGCAGCAGGTTGCCGCCCAGCGACATGCAGTTCACAAGCATGCGCAGTATTGTCATCTCAGACTTGTATTCGGTGTCGATCTTGCGGAATCCCCATGAGTCGTTGATGGTCATGCAGGTCTCCCACCATGGATCGGCGGGCTTTGTGACGGGAACGCCGAGTTCGGGAGTAGCATAGTCGCCATTGCCGCGTATGCGGGAGTTGACCACGACATCAGGATTTGTCTCGCGGACCATGGCAAGAAGCTCGGGAGCGCGCCACTGCTCGGAAGTGCAGTCCCAGTCTCCGTCGAACCAGTAGAGGTCGGGCTTGTAGGTGTCGTTGAGCTCACGCATCTGTGCGAAGTTGAAGTCGCAGAAATGCTGCCATTTCTCGGGGTCCTTTTCGATATCGTAGACCGCGGGCTGATCCCTGTGCATGAAGGGATAGTCATCGCGGGACCAGTCGATCAGAGAGTAGTACAGGCCGAGCTTGAGGTCGCCTGCCGCACGGACTGCATCCACAAAAGGAGTGAGGACGTCACGACCTGCCGCACAGGTCTTCACGGTGCTGAGTGCTCCGGCCTGGGTATCCCAGAGTGCTACTCCGTCGTGATGCTTGGTGGTGATGACGGTGTATTTCGCGCCGCTCTCCTTGATGAGTCTGACCCACTCCTCGGGGTCGTAGCTGGCGGCAGTGAAATCGGCCTGCTGTGCATAATAGTCCTCAGGACTCACCCTGCTGTTGTACAGAGGCCAGCTTTCTGACCAGTCTCCGCGGGAATAGATTCCCCAGTGGATGAAGATGCCGAGCTTGGCCTGGCTGAACCATTCCATGCGGGGAGCCTTCTGCTCCTGAATCTCGGCTGCCGGAGCAGCCTCCTTCGGTGCGCATGACATCATTGCAAGCGCAGCGAGAGCAATGGGTAGAAATGAGTGTGCTTTCATTATTCCTGAGCTTGTTGTTCAGTACTGTCGGGAGAGAAATAGAAGGCCATCATCGGGCTCATGTTCTCCTGGAGAACAAGATAGATGGCAAACACCTGTCCTTCGTCGAGATGGCTGACAATCTGCTCTTCGTCAAGCTTGTCGATAGCAGCCTGGAATTCATCAGAAGCGAGCTGGAATGTCTCGGAGTAGGTGCCGTGATATGAATGCTGAGTTGTGAAGTAAGTGATTGTGGTTACGTAGTCATAGATAGCCTTGCCTTCTTCCTCGGGCACGCTAGCTGAGGCATTGAAGGAATTGACGTAAATGTAGTCCTTCACTTTGTCGACGTTGCATGATACGAGGGCCAGAACCGTGACCAGCAATGTAATAAATTTGCGCATAATGTCTATTGTTGATGATTGTCAAAGTATTCCTTCAGTCTGTAATAAGCATAGTAGCGCTCCATGGCCATGCCCGAGCTGATGCCTGCGCGGCCGAGCTGCAGCATGGTGTTCATGGGGTACTTGCTGGTAATCAGAGGGGTGACGGCACTCTCGCGGGAGCTGTTGGGCACTCGCTGCGGGCATGGATGCTGCCTGAAGTAGGAGGTGAACTCACGGTGGAGCGTGCTGCGGTCGAGCACGTCACAGTACTTCACGACCATGAGTGAGTCGCCCACTGCATAGTTCTCCTTCACCAGCATCCTGAGGGTCCTGAAGCTGGTGCAGTGAGGGAGGAAGTCGCCGCACTGATGGGTGCGGTGTATGGCCTCGTTGTGGCAGCCTAGGTTGCTGTACAGCACAGCGTCGAAGAGAGCACGCTTGTAGGAAACTTCGTCGCCGTAGTCAAGGCCGTAATGCTCAAGGAGCGGGTACGATCCGATCTCATCGGCCAGACGGCCCTGGGCATTCAGCGCCAGCAGCGCGTATGGCACGACTGACATGTCCTTCTTCGCCTCTTCAGGTGTTGCAACCTTGAGAAGATAGTTCCATTCACCCTGCTCGGCGGCGAACTCTATCTTGCTCCACTTCTCGCCGTCCTTGTTGTTCGGGCTGAGGGCTATGGTCAGCGAGGCTGCAGCCAGCACGGCAACAGAGGCGCATATTTCAAGCCATGTCTTCATGACAAGCTTTCCTTCCTTCTTTCGGAAGATTATGCTCAGAATGGCGTAAACCACTGTTGTACAAAGTATTATCGCAACGCCCATGGAAGGGTTGGCGGCTCTCGCAATGAAGAACCACGCTACGCCGGCACACAGGGTGGCAATGGCATCGCATCGCAGTCCCACACGGCGAAGGATCCCCCTGGCCAGCAGGAACACCAGCACCACCATGGCAGCCACAATGGCGCAGCCTACGTACATGTTGCTGTAGAACTGCACGAGGAAGCTGCCTATCAGGTTCGACAGCGGGAACGGATCGAACAGCAGGGCACGGTAGAAATCGGGAGTATTGAGGAAGAGGCCTAGGCCCTCCTGACGAAGGATTGTGAAACGCTGGCAGAAGAGAGTGACGCAGAACACTGAAACTGCGATCAGCAGGGGCATGATGTACTTTTTCATCTCTAGAACAGCTTTTTCATTTGACTCTGGCGGTCCTTGACCTGCCCTTTTATGAAGTCAGGCACGTTGTAGGACTGCATTCTGTACTGGTTGTAAACCGGCTTCTTCTGCGGCAGCATGAAAGGCTTGCCGAAATGGCCCTCACCGTCGAAATGCGCAATGTACAGACGTGTATAGCGGCCATCGTCCCTGCGGCTGCTGAATACCACCCACCTGCCGTTTGACGACCAGTTATGGAAGCTCTCGGTATCGGGGCTGTTGAGTTCCTCGGCGGCACGGCACTCACCCGTCGCGAGGTTCAGGAGATGCAGGTCAGCCTCCCTGTGCCATATCGGGAAGGTGCCATAGTCGCTCTTTGTGAAGAGCAGCCAGTCTCCGGATATCCTTGGCAATGAAACTGACGCTGAATCGTACTGCAGCACGGTCCGGGGGCTGCCGGAGAATGACTCACCATCGAAGTCATCCGCCATCAGGCGGTAGAATATGTGGCTGCGGTCCTCGCATCCTACAGAATCTCCGTCGGCGCAGCACCAGTACAGGGTCTTGCCGTCTCGGGACCAGCCGGGGAAAGTCTCGAGCCTGTCAGGCTCCGATGCGCCGGGGATGCATGTGGTGCTGTCGGTCTGAGTGTCGAAGAGGATGAGGTCTGAGCTCTCGTCAAACACCTCTATAGGCTGCGAATCGTTGATGGAGAAGCGCTGGAAGGTCTTGTTGGACGAGAAGACTATGTAGCGGCCGCCGGGATGCCAGGTGGGATAGACGCCCTGCTTCTTTGCCGCTATGGTAGCCAGGTTGATCTTCTTTACCTGGTCGCCGTCGACGAACACGGTTCCGCCGCCTGTACCGCGCGCATGGAAGAGGAAGCGGTCAGGATTGCCTGAATCGAAGGTATGGCAGTTCACGCAACCGCGGTTGTTGACCTGGTTAGTGGCAATGGGGGTCTCCTTGAAAGAGGCCAGTTCGCGCTGGTAGAGGCCCATGTCGTGCCAGTTCTCGTATCCAGGCTCGATCAGACGGTATGCTATATAGGGGTCTATCTCATCGGAAGAGATATATACGGGGAACTTGGCATATTTCGTTGCCACGTCAGCACCCTTCTGCCAGGCAGTGACCTCGTAGTACTCAGTATCCCCTTCCCTGGTCCTGACGACTTTGCAGCAGCGGCCGTCAGCCATGTCGAAGTTCAATCCGGCAATGCCCTCCGGCACGGTCACGCCGACGTAGTCAGGGTAGATGGCCGGATACTCGGGGCTCTCCACGACCTTCCCGGGGCAGCACGCTGAAACTGCAGCGACTCCGCAGGCAATAATAGCATGCAGGCTCTTATTCATGATTCTTGAATACGAAGTCCAACAGCCTGAGGGCCTCGTTGGAGGTCTCCATGCTGATGTTGTTTGTCAGTATGAAGTTCTTTATCTCAGACTTCCTCTTCGGAAAGGCCTTGTACAAGTCCTTGGGATTGCGGACTATGTATTCCTTGCCATTGGTCTGGACGTAGTACACGTTCTCGTTCTTGCGGTCCCACACCTGGGTCACGTCTTCGTACTTGCCCATGTTGTTGAGGGAATACTCGGAATTCAGGCCGGGGATCTCCACAACGTCGACCTTGGCCTGGGTGGTGAGGCCCATGGCACCCACACGGCCCACGTACGACTCGCGAAGGCGCCAGTTGATGAGCACCGTGCCGTAGTCTGTGGCAAGCTTCTCGCATATTGCATCTCCCCTCATGACGAACTCCCGACCGTCGACGGAAATCCGTGCAATCTGGTCGAGATTGGTCATTTCCATGGTCTGGCCGTTCAGGACATAATATATTCTCTGCCCTTTTGCGTCGATGTTGAAATCTGCCCTGGTCTTCACGTTCCCTTTCATGTAGAACATGCCGCGGGTGAAGTTGTCGAACAGGAAAATCTGGTCCTGCGCAAGGGCCGCGAAGGAGAATGACAGACAAAGGATAAGAAGAATATATTTTCTGGCCATATTACCTCTAAATATAATACAAATATATAAAAAAAGGGTGAATCCGGAGATTCACCCTTTCGTTTATGCAGAAGAATTGATTACTTCTTTGCCCACCAGAGAGGAACGCAGGTCTTCTCGTTGCCGTCAGCCATGCCCATGAGCTCAAGGGCGTGCTTGTACTCCTCAGGAGATGCGTTGTTGAACTTAGCAGGATAGTTCATACGTCCAGGGTAGTAACCTGCCTTCTGGCCGTTCTTGTAAGAATCCTTTGTCCAACCATCGAGGAATGAGTACTCGGTAGAGCTTACAGGAATCTCCCAGAAAGGAAGGCCGAGACGACGGTGGTCTGACCAGGTCTCGAGAGGCAGCCAAGGAGTGTTGGCGATGTACTTCTGGGTGATGATCTTTGCGAGCTTGTCGTTGAGGGCCTTTCCGTAGAGAGTCTTGCTTGCAACAGGATACTTGTATGTAACTTTCTCCACAGCACCGGTGACAGGATTAAACGCCTCTGTTTCGTAATCAGCAGGCTCTGCAGTATGAGAGAACTTGACTGAAGTACCTACACGGTTGTAGTTTTCGCTGTTGATGTAAGCATCAGCAAGTGAAGACATGCCAAGGTAGTCGAAGCTGGCCTTGATACCGTTGTTGTATGCAGCCTCTGCATCTGCAGAGATCCATCCACGGACTGCAGCCTCAGCCATAAGGAAGTAAGTCTCCCAAGGGCCAAAGAATACGCGGTACTCCGAACCGTTACGATACCTTTCCTGAAGAGGTGCATAGGTTATACCATAAGCAGAGGAATTGTACATGGGATCTCCATTGATGAGCCCATTGAATGAAGCCTTTTCATCATAACCGAAACCGCACTGAAGACCATTCCATGCGAATGTTGCGTCAATCATGTAGTCATCAGCGAAATGGTATACAGGCTTGCCATCTGCGCCCTTGGTGCTGTAATAGGAATTGCAAAGAGGAACGATGATCTTACCTGCCTCAACAGTTTTAAGCAAGTTCTTCGAACTGGGGAAGTTGGTATATCCTGTCTCTTTACGGTTGTCGTAGTCACCAGGAAGAGTGAAGTAAGCAAGAGCGCGAGGATCGATATATGAAGGAATACCGTCAAAGAAATAGCCGTTGGTCGGGTTATCTGTGTACTCCTCATAAAGATTTACAACCTCTGTTTCTTCTCCATCTTTCTCAGGATTATCGTTAACGAAAACATTACCTACGAGCTTGACGCCAAGATACTTGCTAGCATCCTTGATATAAGGCCCGTAAACAGATGCAACGTCAGGAGATGCAGGATAGAAACGATGGTCTGCGTCCTTGAGAACATCTTCAGCCTTGGCTCCACCAAAATTAGTGGTAAGGTTAGCGAAGGTGGCAGAAACTTCCTGCCAGTCCCATGTACGGCTCATTACGCCTGAAAGGTCATCCCAACCTGTGCTCTCCTTGATGCGGAAAGTACCGTCGGTGGTGATGATACCGGTGCCGGCAGCAGCAGCTTTTGCGAACTCTGCCTTAGCGGTAGCCTCGTCAACCTCTGAGAGACGCATAGCGATACGCATCCACATAGAGATACCGAAATTCTTCCACTTGATGGGATCGAACTGGTAAGCGGGATCTCCGTTCTTCTCCATATCTGAAGAAGCAGCCTCGTCTGTCATGTCAGCAATAGCCTCTGAAAGCTCCTGGAACATGAACTTGTAGCAATCCTGTACGCTCTGGTAAACAGGAGTGGTAGCCTCGAAGTCAGTGGTGAATGAACCGAATGAGTCAACGAACTCAGTCATGAGGTATACACGCCAGATACGTGCTGCAGACTTGACATTGGGGAAGAATGCTGCCTCGTGGCCTGAAAGCTCGGGAAGCTGTGCATCAACAAGGTTGATGGCGTTGTTTGCAGATGTGACGCAGTTCTTGGTAAGGTTGTAGAGACAACCTGCCCACTCGTCGTTTGAACGGCCTACGCAACGGCCGCCTGCTCCGCTCTCACCATCCTGGCGTGCGATGTCGGCCCAATAGAGGACGAATACACGCTCTGCGTCGTTAGGGTTCTGCTGGTCAGCGATGATGGACTTGTTGAGAGCCCAGTAAGGCTTTGCATCAGCAGCGTTCACAGCCTTGGGGTTGTGATTGATTTCTTCAAAGTCAGCGCAAGAAACAAGAGCGACTGCTCCGAGAACAAATGCAAAAATTTTATTGAGTTTCATATTCGCGCTATTTTAGAATCCGAGTGAAATGTTGAATACATAGCAACGTGATGTAGGTGCAGCACCATACTCGAAGCCTGTAGCATTGGTAGAAGTTGCAAAGATTGACTCAGGGTCAAGACCTCTCATTGCGCTGTAGATCATGAAGACGTTGGTGCAAGAGAAACCGAACTTGACTGACTGAAGGATATTGGTCTGTGCAAGATACTTCTTAGGAATGCTGTAAGAGATAGAGATGTTACGCAGACGGACGTTGGTAGCGTCGTAGAGGTTCTCCTCGCAGATACCGAGGTTAGAACCAGCCTCGCCGCTGACCTGACGCCAGTACTTCTGTGCTGTGGTCTCGGTGGTGTTGGCCTTGTAGCTGTCGCCATCCTTTACAACACCGTCAACGAGCATCTTGTCGCGTCCCTCGACTGTCCATGCGCCTGTACCGGCTGCCTCCATTGACATGAGGGTACCTGAGAACATCTTGCCACCGATGCGTGCATCGATCTGGAATGCTGCAGAGAAGTTCTTGTAGCTGAAGTTGTTGTTCCAACCGAGCATGCACTTGGCGTTCTGGTTGCCAAGATACTGGCTTGAACCGTCTGATGTAGGAAGACCGTCACCGTTGAGGATGAGCTTGCCGTAGTAAGGGCTGTTCTCGTCTTCTACGCGGGTGTACTTGGTACCATAGATATCACCATACTCGCCACCGACCTTTGCAACGATCTTGAGCTTGTCATATCCACCGAGGCTGTACTCAGATACGCCGTCAGCGAGAGCAAGGATCTTGTTGGTGTTGGTAGAGAAGTTGACGTTGGTGTTCCACTGGAAGTTGTTCTGCTTTACAGGAACAGCGTTGAGGACAACCTCGAAGCCCTGGTTCTGGATGTTACCGGCGTTGATCTTCTTGCTTGAGTAAGCAACAGAA
Source organism: Bacteroidales bacterium (assembly GCA_024401745.1). Taxonomy (GTDB): domain Bacteria; phylum Bacteroidota; class Bacteroidia; order Bacteroidales; family UBA932; genus Cryptobacteroides. The sequence continues at coordinate 20,916 of JAKSKK010000006.1, read as the reverse complement.
GAGATAGGGAGGTTGATGAGCTGGTTGGTAGCGTTCATCTTGTACCAAGCGAAGTCAAGACCGAGTCTGTTGTCGAAGAAGCGGATGTCGGCACCGACCTCGTAGTTGCGGATGAGCTCGTTCTTCACGTTCTCGTCGAACAGGGTGCTGCCTGAGTTGAGGGTCGGCTTGCCGGTAGGATCGGTACCCATTGTGTAAACGTTGTACAGCTGATAAGGATCCATATCGTTACCTACCTCAGCGTAAGAAGCGCGAACCTTTGCGTATGAGAACCATGCGGGCATTGAACCGTACTTCTCAACCATGTCGCTGATCACCCATGAAAGTGATACTGAAGGGTAGAGGTATGAACGGTTGGCCTTGCTAAGGGTTGAAGTCCAGTCGTTACGGAGAGTAGCGTCGAGGAAGATCCAACCACCGTAGTTGAGCTGGAGCTGTCCGTAGAGAGAGTTCATCTTGCGATGTGAGTAGCTCTCAGATACTGAAGGCTTGTTGCTCTTTGCGTTGTTGAGGTCGAATACGTCGGGAACGAGGAGCTCGCTCTGTGAACCTGACATGCCACGGTTCTCGCGGTCCATGAGGTTACCACCGAGGCTTACCATGCCGCCGAAGTCACCGAAGAGGTGATCCTGGTGTGCCTTTACGAGGAATGAGAAGTTGTTCTCATAGAAACGGCTCTCACCCATGCTGTATGAACCAGTCTTGCTGCCGGCGATGTTGTTGCCGGAGAAGTACTTGCTCTCAGTCTCTGTGAAGTACATATCGGAACCTGCGCGGATCTCAGCGTCCAACCACTCTGTGAAGTCATACTTGAGTGATGCGTTCATGAGGAAACGGTTACGTACGTCCTGGTTGGTGCTGTACTTGGCATACCACCAAGGGTTGGAACCGGTCTTGCCTGTAGGACCGAAATAGAACATCTCACCGTTGGCATCAACGGCATCCTTGAAGTCGCGGATGTCGACTGAAACGGGAGTGGTGTACATCTTAAGCATGTAGTTGGCGTTCACGTTAGCACCAGAGATAGGACGGTTGTTGGCCTGGGTACGGATGAACTGAACCTTTCCGTCGAAGTGCCACTTGTCGTTCTTGCCGAAGTCAGAGGTACCACGGAGCATGAAGTTGTTACGTCCGAGGGTAGCGCCGGGAACCTGGCTTACATCATTCATGTGAGTATATGAAGCGTAGATACCGGTCTTGCCGTACTGCTGCTGGAATGTAACGTTCTCTGTATCGGTAACACCTGTTCCGAAGAATCCATTAACATTGTCATAAGCAGCCATGGTTGAAGGCGTACCATCCCATTTTGCTATGTCCTGACCAGTGATCTCAGGACCCCAGCTGAGGTATGAGGTGTTGTCAAATACACCAAGGTCGCCCTGACCATACTTTGACTGCATCATAGGACGGGTGAACTCGGTTGTGAGGGCAACTGTACCGTTGATGGTGATACCGAGGCCAGGATTCTCACGGCCCTTCTTGGTGGTGATGAGGATGACACCGTTACCTGCACGTGAACCGTAGAGAGCGGCTGCAGAGGGGCCCTTGAGGACTGTCATGGACTCAACGTCCTCAGGGTTGATATCCTGGAGGCCGTTACCCATATCAGCTGAAGGGTTCCAGAAGTCGTTGTTTGATGCACCGATGAAGTTATCCATAGGAACACCGTCGACTACGATGAGGGGCTGGTTCAGACCGGTAAGAGAGTTGTTACCACGAAGGATGATCTTGGAAGATGCACCAGGACCGTTTGAAGAACGTACGATGTTCACACCGGCAATCTTACCTGTGAGGGCATTTGCGATGTTGGTCTCGTGAGCGTCGAGGATGGCGTCACCCTTGACATCCTGGATTGCATAACCGAGGGTCTTCTTCTCGCGTGCAACACCGAGAGCGGTCACAACGACCTCTTTCAGCTGCTCTGAGTCGGAAAGAATCACCTCCTGGAAAGCAGGAGCAGTAGCGCCAACCTTGATGATCTGTGATTCGAAGCCAAGGAATGCGACCTCGAGATCAGTGTTGGCCTTAACCTGAATGGAGAAATTACCGGATGCATCGGTGACTGTTCCGGTGGTGGTGCCAGGTACATAAACTGTAGCTCCCGGCAGGGGTGCACCTTCTGAGTCCTTGACGCAACCTTTCACTGTCAGATTCTGTGCGAATGCCACTGAAGAAGCGAGCATTGCTGCAGCAACAAAGAGACAGCGAAGAGCTTTTGAAAATCTCATAAGTTAGTTAATTAAGATTAAAAATTAAAAATTGGGTTAGTATGTAAAAAACATATTTACAAATAATCGTACAAATATAATATAATTTTCGACCTCAGAACGGTTTTTTGATTATTTTTGCATACAATTTTATCAAATCCCGACCATGCTACGCAAACTGACATCGATCCTGCTGGCCGCCATTCTTTTATGCACAGTGGCCTGCAACAATGCAACTCCCGAGAAGTTAACGAATTACGTCGACACCTCCATAGGTACGGGCGGCCACGGACACGTCTTCGTGGGCGCAAGCGTGCCTTTCGGAATGGTACAGCTCGGCCCCACCAGCATACCCACCAGCTGGGACTGGTGCTCCGGCTACCATGAGAGCGACAACAGCGTCGTGGGATTCTCCCACACCCACCTCAGCGGCACCGGCATAGGCGACCTCTTCGACGTCACCCTCATGCCCGTCACAGGAAGCGCCTACAGCTATTCCCGCGAGGGCATAGCAGGCAGCGCCGACCGTTCTCAGGAGAAGAGCGTGCCCGGATATTACAGCGTTCCTCTGGAAGGCAGCGGCATCCTCTGCGAGATGACGGCTACCGCCCGCGTGGGTCTGTCACGGTTCACCTTCCCTGAAAGCGCAGACTCCCCCGCCATCGTCCTGAACCTTCAGAACGGCGGATGCTGGGACGAGCTCACCGACGGTGACATCACGATAACCGACGGCAGCCACCTCACCGGCCACCGTTTCTCAAAAGGCTGGGCCGATGACCAGAAGCTCTACTTCGCAGCCGAGTTCTCAAAGGAGTTCAGCGCATCTGAGGCAGCAGCCGACGGATTCTGGAAGTTCAGTTTTCACGAGGGCGGACAGGTTCTCGTGAAGGTCGCGCTCTCCCCCACCAGCACCGAGGCAGCGCTTGCAAACCTTGCCGAGGAGATGCCCGGATGGGACTTCGAAGGCACCTGCAAGGCAGCTGACGAGGCATGGGAGAAAGAGCTCGCGAAAGTGCATGTAGAAACGGCCGACAAGGATACCAGGACCATCTTCTACACAGCGCTCTACCATACCATGATCGCACCCGCCCTGTTCAGCGACTGCGGCCAGCCAAACAGATACACAACATTCTCATTGTGGGACACTTACAGAGCCGCGATGCCTCTCTTCTCAATCCTCCATCCCGAGAAGGAGAACGACATCATGGGCACCTTCATCGACATCTACGACAAGCAGGGCAAGCTGCCCGTATGGCACCTCCACGGATGTGAGACGAACTGCATGGTCGGCAACCCCGGCATCCCCGTTGTGGCAGACGCCATACTCAAGGGCTTCGACGGCTTCGACGTCGAACGCGCATACGAGGCAATGAAGGTCTCAGCACTCAGGCCCGACCGTGGCCAGGACCTCCGCATGAAGTACGGCTACATCCCCTGCGACCTCTTCAACGAGTCAGTCGCATACGAGATGGAATACGCCGTTGCCGACTGGGCACTCGCACAGGCAGCCCTCAAGCTCGGCCACCAGGAGGACTACGAGTACTTCCTCGAGCGCAGCAAGTCATATAAGAAGCACTTCGATCCCGAGACAGGATTCATGCGCGGCGTGACCAGCAAGGGCAGGTTCAACGAGCCCTTCAGTCCCTTCCATTCGAACCACCGCGCCGACGACTACACCGAGGGCAACGCATGGCAGTACACTTGGCTCGTACCCCACGACTTCGATGGTCTGGCAGAGTGCTTCAAGGAATATAAGCATCACACACACAACAACATAGACCGTCACTTCAGCGGCCGCGAGGCACTTGTGCAGAAGCTCGACTCTCTCTTCCTCGTAAGCTCTGAGGTCGAGGGCGAGAACGCATCTCCCGACATCAGCGGCCTCATCGGACAGTACGCCCACGGCAACGAGCCCAGCCATCACATCCTTTATATGTATGACTACGCCGGACAGCCCTGGAAGACCGCCGAGCTCGTACGTCGCGTGCTCAAGGAAATGTACTTCGCAGCACCTGACGGCCTCAGCGGAAACGAAGACGCCGGACAGATGAGCGCATGGTACATACTCTCAAGCCTCGGCTTCTACCAGATCGAGCCCGCTGGCGGCCGCTACTGGTTCGGTTCACCCATCTTCGACAGCGCGACCATCGCCCTGCCCGAAGGCAAGTCATTCACCGTCAAGGCTGAGAACAACTCTGACGAGAACATCTACATACAGCGCGTATACCTCAACGGAAGGCCCTACACCAAGGGATACATCAGCTACGAGGACATCATGGCAGGCGGCGTGCTCACTTTCGTGATGGGCAATGAGAAGAAGACCTGGTACTGCGCAGAGGAACCCGCCGAGTACGTATGCCAGCGCCCCGCAGAGCAGGACCGCCTCTTCACCAGCCCCGCCATCGAGCAGACCATCGCCGACGTGCAGGCTCAGCTGACCAACCCCAGGCTCGCCTGGATGTTCGGCAACTGCTTCCCCAACACCCTCGACACCACAGTGCACTTCACTGAGGACGACGGCACAGGCAACCCCGACACCTTCGTCTATACCGGCGACATCCACGCCATGTGGCTGCGTGACAGCGGCGCACAGGTATGGCCCTACCTGCGCCTCTCAGACGACCCTCAGGTACGCGCAATGCTGGCCGGCACGATCCGCCGCCAGTTCAAGTGCCTCTGCATAGACCCGTACGCCAATGCATTCAACATCGGCCCCACCGGCACAGGCTGGATGGACGACAACACCATCATGAAGCCCGAGCTCCACGAACGCAAGTGGGAGATTGACTCAGAGTGCTACCCTATCCGCCTGGCATACGCATATTGGAAGAAGACAGGTGACGCATCCGTATTCGACGCAACCTGGATCGAGGCCATGCAGAAGGTGCTCCAGACCCTGCATGAGCAGCAGCGCAAGGAGAACCGCGGACCTTACTGGTTCACCCGCGTATGTGACGCCCAGTATGACATGAAGAGCAACCTCGGCTACGGCAACCCCGTCAATCCCGTGGGCCTGATCGTATCGTCTTTCCGCCCCTCTGACGACGCCACCGTATTCGACTTCCTCGTTCCCTCCAACTTCTTCGCAGTCACCAGCTTGCGCAAGGCTGCCGAGATTCTTGAGACCGTGAATTCAAAGGCTGACATGGCCGCTGACTGCCGTAACCTTGCCGACGAAGTCGAGGCCGCGCTCAAGGAATACGCAATAGTGGACACCCCCGAATTCGGAAAGATCTACGCATACGAGGTCGATGGCTTCGGCAACCGTCTCCTGATGGACGACGCCAACGTTCCTTCACTGCTTGCCATGGCTTACCTCGGCGACGTTGACATCAACGATCCCATCTACCAGAACACCCGCAGGTTCGTACTCAGCGACAGCAACCCCTACCACTTCAAGGGTGCCGCAGGCAACGGAATAGGAGGCCCGCACATCGGCAACGACTATGTATGGCCCATGAGCTACATGATGCGCGCATTCACCTCTCAGGACGACAAGGAGATCCAGGACTGCATCATAGCCCTGATGACCACCGACGCAGGCTGCGGATTCATGCATGAGTCATTCCACATCGACAACCCCGCACACTTCACCCGCGAGTGGTTCGCATGGCAGAACACCCTCTTCGGAGAGCTCATCCTGAAGCTCATCGACGACGGCAAGATCGATCTGCTGAACGAAATAATCTAGCACAATAGGGGCGCCGCAAGCGTCCCTATTTTTTTCGCCATCTCTTGAGCATTGGGAAGAACATCTGGCAGTGCGCCTTCATCTCCTCGTTGGTCATACCAGCCTGGGCACCGAACTGGGAACACTTGTCAATGTAATCCTCCATAGAAACCATATCGACGAATTCGCCGTCTTTGTAGCAATACTTGCAGTAATCGAAGTTCATGGAACCGTCCGCATTCGTGCCGCAGAGATCATCCGAAGCCATCGGCATGCCGCAACTCTGGCAGAACTGCGGAAGCTGGCCTTCCTGGAAATGCTTCGCCTTTGAGATGAAGGTGGAATCATAGCGCTCGAAGCCCTCAGGATCCTCATCAGCGACAAAATAGCCTTTCGGAGGGCAATAGGTCCATTCCGTTCCACCGAGATAGCCGGGCACAAGTTCCTGGGCAAGGAAATACGGAACGGGATCGTCCTTCGGCTCGCCATGGTAATGAACGCCGAGGCTGCTGGCCAGCACGAATCCGGCGTGACCGTAAAAGTCGATGTTACCTTCCATGCACAGCACTGCAATCCCCTTCTCACGCGCTTTCTCCAATGAATACTGAAGCAGCGCAAGGCCGTAGCCCTTCCTCTTGAATTCAGGATGGATGCTGATGGGGCCGAAGGTCCATGCGGGAAGCACGCGGCCGTCTTCAGCAAAAAGTTCAGCTCTGGAATACATCACATGGCCTATTATCCTGCCATCGACTTCCATGACAAAATCAAGTTCGGGAATGAAATCGGGATTTATACGATATCTATTCAACACGAAATGTTCGAGGCAACCGGGGCGGTACACGTTCCAGAACGCCTCCCTCGTGAGGTTCTCCACTTCCCACCAGTCTTCTGGCCTCTCTTGTCTTATTATGTAATCTTCCATTGCTCAAATAAATATATCAATACCAAGACGTACGAACATTTGGAAAGTTAACAAAAAACTATTTCTTGCCCTTTCTCAGGGGTATTGAGAACCTTGCAGTAAACTTGATGGGCAGAGCCTCACCGTGCTCGAAAAGGTGGTATGCTTCAGCGGCATCCTGGAACTGGAGCACCAGTACAGTATACGGCATTGTATATGACATTCCTATGGATACGTAATCAGAGAATTTTGCGCCGAACCCGAAAGTCAGTTCGTCAAAATAATCCATTCCCATACCCATTGCCGCGTCAGCATACAATCTGACATTGTCTCCGAGATACATATAGTATCTGGGGCCGAATGTGACCTGGCATGTCAACAATTCATTGGGATCCCCATTGGGCAGCTTGTAATATCTGGCCATAGGCGTAAAGAATACGGCCCATTTGTTCCTATGGCTGGGGAAAACATATTCGAAAGACAAGCCGGCTCCAGCCTCAAAACCATTCTTGGCAGGTCTGTAGTCCATAGCAAGGTCAATACTCATAGCACCGGACCTGCGCTGCCTGGACGTTGTGCCGTTCATGCGGTCGAAGAGGCCGACCAGCGATTTCTCATCATACGCAAGATCTTTCACTTCATCCCCGGTAAGTCCGTTGTCATGGAAATAATACACAAGCTGGCCACGGAAAGAATTGTTTTCACGCAAATTACCGGTCCTTCCATCCGCTAAGTACATCTTATTCACCAGATATGACGGTTCCGGAGAATCCAGTGTCGAGATGAAGAAATTATCCTTGTATGAAGGGGCGGAAAACAGATAAAGCCTCTTGGGGCCATCACACAGGACTTCAAGGAAGACTGTCTTCTCCTCGAATTCAGGCGCCTCCGTGAGAGAATAACCTGATGAAATATCTGCCGTAGAGCAGTCCACATTCACTCTGTGTCTTTCATACAGCTGATCACCCACACAAAAGGCACTGACTTCGTTGATGCCGGCTGTACAGACATCGGATGATGGGTCAAGCTTATACTTGATCTCGGAATTGGCAAAGAAATTCTCAGTATTCCTTATCAGACACTCCGTCACTTTACCGGTGTTGTCCTTGATCCAACCCTGCACAAAAGAAATCTGGGCCTTTGCCGAAAAGGCCGAAAGCAACAGCGCAATTATGACTAAATATTTTTTCATATCATTTAAATATATCATTCCGAAGTTGAAGGCGATGCGTTCATGCGGCGTCAGCTCATCAAGCTTCATAATGGCTATTGCCTGCTGCTCGCGGCCGTGCATTTTCCGCATCACCAAGACCTTTTGCAGATTCTCGATCAGTTCTGTCCTGTTTCTCGTGAAACTCGTGGAATGGCACTTTCGACAAGTTCCTCCAGATCGCTCCCGACCCTGTAATGCAAGCCATGCATCCCAACGCCGGATGCTGCTGCCGCGTTGCTCGGTGAGTCATCGATGTACAGCACTTCCCCTGGCTCGAGGCCTATGGAATCCAGCACAGCGCGGAAGATTGCAGGATTGGGCTTCAGCATGCCCATCCGGCAAGAAAGGAAGTATTCCTTGAAGGTTTCCTGTACGGGTATTCCTTGATATGACGGCCCTCGACCGTCGGTGTAGTTGTAAGTATCATGTCAATGCTTCTTTAAGTCCTCAAAGATAGCAAAAGATATTTATCTTCCAGGTGAAATGCACTCTATTACTTAGGAAGGAGTGATTATGCTGAACATATAGTACGAGGACTGTTGCAATAGGACTTTCTTATCAATCATTTCTGATCCCAACCTCGGATTTACCGGGAGCTTTGGCACGCAAGCATGCCCTACGGGACACTTCAGGCTATATTGTTGAGCCCAAGCTCACCATTTTTTCGAGCTTTGGCTCATTACACTGTATATAAGCGCACAGATCTGCATTATTACCCCAGTCCGTGTGCCCTAACTCGGGATTTTGGCGAGTCAGGGACCGTCCCCATGCCCCTCAGGGCTCTCCAGGGCACTTTGATGTTCCCTAACTCACCGTTTTTCTGAGTAAGGGAACATCTAGGGTTCTACGTAGGCTTTTCCGGGGAAATAGCGGTTGACGCTCCTGATGTATTTTTCGTACTCCGGATATTTCGATTTGCTGATGTATTCGCCCAGAGTGGAACTGCCCAGGAAAAGAAGTATCAAAAGAACAGCACCGCATACAGACCAGTTGAGAATACCAGCACCTGCCACAATGGAGAACAGGTAGAATGACACCCATATGAACTGCTCAGCAAAGTAGTTGGGATGGCGGCTCACTCTCCAGAGGCCGGTGGTATTGAAACCCTTGTTGTACGGAGTCGGCAATTCCTCAAGCTTCCTGCCGGAGTTGATCATTGCCCACTTGGTGCTCTGAAAACGCCATTGCTGTAAATCAGCCACTGCTTCGTAGAAGATAAAAGACGCCATGAGAATGCCGACGGCAATATCCTTCCAGCCGAAAGGCTCGGCTGAGCCAAGAGCCGCAACGGCAGGGAGGGTGGTTAACAGTACGAGGAAATTCTGATAGATTGATATGAACAGAAAATCGAAAACCACCCACTTCCAACGGGGCTGGAACTCCTTGCGTTTGCGCAGCCATGGCCATCGATAGTCCTCCTCGCCGGTCCAGAACTTCCAGGTATAGGCGCCCTTGAGCGCAAAGTTGAAGGTAAGACGGGCGCCCCAAACCGTGGCAAGGATTGCCATCAGCACAAGACGTGCCTCAAGGCCGCCTTTGAAAGCAACCACCCATACGTATACGGCGGGAAGAATACTCCAAAGTTTATCCATCTGGCTGTTATTGCGCGTAATCTCACCGACAATGAAGCAAAAAGAGGCACTGCAGGCTGCAATGATCAAAAGGACAGAGAGCGTCTCTGCTTGAATGGCGCTGAGTCCCAGGAATGCAAATGATCTCATTTTTATGATCTTCTATATAAGATTGCTGTTTGTCTATGACAATTATTTTGATAAAGATAACGTTTATTTCCAAGTGTTTCAGGATTATCTTCAACCATCAGGTCTTGTTTTGAACGGGATGCATTGTATCTTTGTGACAATTCAAAGGAAGATCATTATGAAATGCTTTGGTAAGACATTGCTGACAGCTCTGGCCTTTTCCGCTGTCCTGAGCGGATGCGGGCAGCATCCGGGGAATGATGAAGCAGACATGGCGCTACTCAGGGGCTGGATTTCGACAATAGGGTCGGATGAGTTCGGAGGCCGTTGTCCCATGACAGAATATGAAGACAAGACCGTGGGCTATCTTGCTTCGGAGATGGAGAAGCTTGGCCTTGAACCTGCATTCGACGGCGAATGGTTCCAGAATGTCGGCATGATAACCACCATTTCACGTCCCGATGACGGGAAGATCCACATCCAAGGACAGACTGGAGACGAGGATCTTCTTTTCGGAGACGACATGATCTTCTGGACCGCAAGGGCTACGGACAGGATAGAACTGAAGGACTGCGGTTTTGTCTTTGCCGGCTTCGGGATAGAGGCTCCGGAGTACGGATGGAATGACCTTGAGGGCGTGGATGTCAAGGACAAGATCATAGTGGCCATGGTCAATGACCCGGGGTTCTACAACCCGCGTCTGTTCAAAGGGAAGAACATGACATATTACGGGCGCTTCACCTACAAGTTCGAGCTTGCCGAGCGTCTTGGTGCCGCAGGCTGCCTTGTGGTGCACAACACTGCAGCAGCAAGCTACGGCTGGGATGTGCTGGTGAACGGCCATCTTGGCGGGAACCGTTCCCTCTATGACGAACATACCTGCAATGCCGGCTGCCTGGCTCTGAAAGGATGGATACATGAAGCCGGCTGCCGCAAGCTTCTTGCAGCGGCGGGTCTGGACTTCGACCAGATTTCTGAAGAAGCCAAGAGGCCTGGATTCAAGGCAATCGACCTGAACGTGAAGGGCGATGTGCTCGTGGATGTCACATACGAAACGGCAGTCACGCGTAATGTTGCCGGAGTCCTGCCCGGCACCGACATCAAGAATGAAGCGATAGTTTTCAGCGCACATTGGGACCATTTCGGGACGGGAGCTCCCGATGAGAGTGGCGACGCCATTTATAACGGAGCATCGGACAACGGTTCGGGCATCGCAGCCATCTTCCTGATAGCCAAGAAGTTCAAGGACGCACCGGAACCGCCCCACCGTTCGCTCGTGTTCCTGATTCCCACTCTGGAAGAAAGCGGCCTGTACGGCAGTCAGTTCTACTGCGAGCACCCCGCATTCCCGATGGAGAAGACCCTGGCCTGCTTCAACTTCGACTGCATTGCCCCGGAAGCCTATTCCGAAGACCTCGTCCTGCTGGGCGGAGGTCAGAGCGAACTGGATGACTACATAGCGGCAAGCGCCGAGGCCCAGGGCAGACACGTGGTCTTCGACGATGACAATTCAGACGGATGGTACTTCCGCTCCGACCATTACAACTTCGTAAAGAAGGGAGTCCCTGCACTTGTACTGGAGAACGGCAACAACAAGACCAGCTGGTACCACAAGCCCAGCGACGAATACAGCGACGATTGGGATATGAGCGGCACCCTCTCGGACATCAACGTCATGTTCGGTGCCGCCGCAGCCATCGACCTTACTCCCGGCAGACTTCGAACAGTTCGCCCGAGTACGGATCGTCAAGAACAACCGTAAAGCCCTTATCCTCAAGATCGGCTCCGGTCATACGGGCAATCTCGGTTCCGTCAGGGCCACGCCTTACGCTGTACACAGCATCTGCATCCAGGTCACGGACAGTGACAGTGCGTGAAGACTCCGCCGCACCTTCGCGGAACACGCCCACAAGACCTCCGCTGCAGCTTTCGGTATTGATGCGGCAGTATCCGTCCCAGCAGCCCTCCGCCGGCTCGCCGAAGCCTGGAAGATCCTGACGGAACGACATTATCTCGTGCCGTGCCTCAAGTCCCTTGACCCAGTCAGTCAATGCCCTGAACTCGGCTCGTTCCTCGGCGCTGAGTTTGCGTGGATCTCCGAGCATGATGGGAAGCGTTCCCATAAGTGACTTGTATGCAAGCAGATGCATAGGTTCATCCAGCTGTCTGTTCCCTATCACCAGAGAAGTTGCGGGAAGGGCCGGTGTCCTGACCCAGGCCAGATGCCTCACCCTGTGGTTTCCCTGCGGAGAAGGCTCCTCGATGTTCGCCAGCCAGTTGCCTTCGGCATGCTTGGCGATGCCATAGTCCATCAGCTGAAGCTTGCCGGCCGTCTCGAAAGTACAGTCTATGAAAAGGTCCGGAGCCTCGGCATGCAGCTCGTCGAACATGCGCATGCACTGCTCGTAGATCACATCGTATGACTCCTCGTGGTCGCGGTGCCACTTATGGTCGGTGGCATAGCAGCCTGTATGTGCGGGATCGTAGACGTAGGCGCTGGTCACGATGGAGAGGTCAAGCTTGACATACTCGATACCGTAGGCATGCACGTTGTGCAGGATGACATCCTTGATGTAGTCGCACCATTCGGTACCCATGCAGGCAGTCACGTTCCCGCTGCTTCCGGTATGGAGGTCGGTGACGTTTCCTGAAGCGTCGCGTACTATCCATTCAGGATGGTTCAGGACGGTCTCGCTGTTGCAGTCGAGACGGCCCACACTCAGCCAGATGCCCGGTTTCATGCCCAGGCTCTTGATGTAGTCGAATACGGGTTTGAGCCCGTTAGGGAACTTCTCGGTGTTGATCGCCCAGTCCTCGGACGATTTTGCATTGCTGAGAGGGCCGTTACCGGAACCGTTGTTGGTCTGCCAGCCGTCGTCGATGATGAACTCCTGCACACCGCACTCGGCTGCGGCCTTGGCCACTTCCATGATAAGGGCCTCATTGATGTCGTGATAGAACGGAACCCAGGTATTGTAGACGAACAGCGGCTTCTTGGCGAGCTTCTCGATGCGTACGCCCATGTACTTGCGGATATAGGTCTGGACTGTGGTATTGACAATGCGCTGAGGATCTGCTCCATGATAGAGGGCCGTGAACACCGGCGCGCTCTTCCAGCTCTGCCCGGGCACGAGCCAACGGCGGAACGGGTATTCCTGTTCAGGCATCGTAGTGCCGACCTGCAGGCTGTGGCCGTCTTCGTAGACTGATGTGCGCTTGACTATACCGGTAGTCTCGTTGCCCACAGCCATGCCCCGGTCGGGCCTGTAGCCGTGGATGACCACCAGAGGGTCGTCCCAGTTGCCCCTGTAGGGTCCCAGGGCCTGATAGCGGCCGTACGAACGCAGGGTCTGGGAATGGGTCACGTCGAGGCAGATGCTGACGTCCTCGACGTTCACTCCCTCTATCCGGATATCCTGCTTTCCGGTATTGCTGATGCTGATTTCCTTGCGGACGAGCGGAAGGTCGGGGTAGGTCGTATAAGTGAGAACGACGCCAAGCTTGCCGTCTGCGCTGAGCATCGAAACCGTCGTGATGGATGAATCAGCGCAGGACGTGGTGTTGCACTTTATTTTCTTCCACTTGCTCTCGCCGCTGTACAGTCCGCCGTCTGCCAGGAAGGAGAATTCCCTGGAACCTTCTTCAACGAAGCCGTCAGTATTTCCGTCGAGACAGTAGACTCCCGACAGGACGTGCCCGTCGGCACAGTCGACGGTACGCAATATCCTGCCGTTGTCAGCTACAACATTTATGTCATCCTTGGCTGCCATCCTGGCAGGGAGCACGGTGACGAGAACCGCGCAGAGTGCTATCAATTCGCTCAATCTATTCATAATCATCATTTTATCCCCCACTCAATCCACTTTTCAGGTTCTACGTTCTCGAACATCGGGGCCTTCTGCACGTCGGTGCAGGCCTCCTTCTCAAGCATGAAGCGGTCTACGAACGCCTCGAGCTCGGGCCACTGGCTCTCGGGGAGCTGGCAATGGCCGTGGCCGTCCTGGAAAGACCAGCCCATCCTCTCGGGAACGCCGAAACGCTCCCAGACCTTGTGCGCAGCGTAGCAGGAAACATATCCTGCTTCGTCAGCGAGCCAGGGATAGTCGGGATTGCCGAACACCAGCAGCGCGCGCGGAGCAACCAGGGCGCAGAGCTCATGATGGTCTATGGGAAGTCTGGCGACGTTCTCCTCGGAGAATTGGCGCATGCTTTCCTTGAACCAGGTGTAGTCGGTGCGGCCAACGGTCTCGACCTCGCCGAGCGTCTCTGATACACGCCATGCCGCTGCACCGCCGCCACCGGGCTCCTGTGCTATTGTGAGAGCGATACGCTCGTCGAAGGCACCTGCGAACAGGGCCATCTTTCCTGCGAAGGAGCATCCGGAAATTGCGAGGTGTGAAAGGTCTATCCTGGACTCGTCTCCGAGGATTTCAAGGGCGTCGATCACGCGGCTCACGCCCCAGGGCCAGGCAGCATACGCTCCCATTTCCTGAAGCTCGGGATACAGCCTGTTGATGGGTTCCTCTCCCCTGGTCTGGTGGTGTGCCATCACCTCTGAGAACGGGAATCCTATCATCGCTATGTTCCTGTCGGTGAATATCTTGCTGGGAAGGCTCCCGGCGCCAGCCCAGAATCCTATGCCTATGATTGCGGGGAAGGGCCCGTCACCCTCAGGGTATATTATGGGGCAGTGGATGAGGAGTTCCTCTCCATTCACTGAAACCTTCACGACCATGGTATCCTTTGCCAGAGGGATGTCAGGTACAGGCACTCCGGGAGGCATGTTCCATACGGGAGGTTCGGGATTTCCATGGCGGAGTTCGGCAGTCACGCAATCCTTGGGCGTGTTGGGCTTCACGCCTATCTCATAATGCTGTATCTGCGCCATGATCTCGGCACGGCGGCTCTCCCACTGGCTGAATCGTTTCAGCTTGCGCCCGTCGGCGAATGTGAAGGGATCAGGCAGGGTCTGGATTTCCGGAAGCTGTTCGAATGCGGGCATCTCCGGAGCCGGGTACACGGCTGCGGTGTTCTCGGAATCATAATGCATGGGAGGCACCTGCGTGGTGCACGCTGCAGCCAGGACGGCTGCAAGCACAAGGGATAGCTTATTCATCTTTATTCTCTAGATAGTTTGCGAAGATTCTTGCGGCGCTTTCGACCTTTGCAACGCAGGGGCGCGCTTTGTAATACTCTGCGTTACGTTCTGCCGGCATGAAATGCCCGGGGGGAACAGGGCCCTTCAGACCGAGCAGCTCGGCACATATCACCGACCCGTTCTCAGCCCTGAAGGCCTCCACGAGATCCTGAGTGAGCTTATAGCAGTCGGCCTTGCCCTGGCGATTGGAGCCATCAGTCTGTCCGGAATCCATGCCGGCCAGGATCACCATTCCGCTGACGGCGCCGCACATCATCCTCATCCTGCCTACGCCTCCTCCGAAACCGGCACCCACCTTGAGCGCCTGCTGCTCGGTGAACCCGTACAGGTCAGCGAACGCGGCCGCGACGCTCTGTGCGCAACCGTAGCCCTGCATGAAGTAATCGACCGCCGTCTGAATGCGGTCCTCAAGTGTTGAAACCATGTTGAAAAACCTTTTTTCAAAAATACTCATCTTTAACTAATTTTTTTTACATTTGCGTAACAAATAATCAATTAATCGTATGAAAAGATTTTTAACATTCGCTCTTTGCGGCCTGATGATCTTCACAAGCTGCGGTAATATGTCCAACCTCGGCAAGGGTTCCCTCATCGGAACAGGCGCAGGCGCTGCACTCGGTGCAGGCGTAGGTGCACTCATCGGCGGCCAGAAGGGCGCAGCTATCGGTGCAGCTATCGGAACAGCAGTAGGTGCCGGCACAGGCGCAGTCATCGGTGACGTAATGGACCGCAAGGCCAAGGAACTCGAGGAGGCTCTCGACGCCAATGTCGAGACTGTAACTGACGTCAACGGCCTTACCGCAGTAAAGGTCACCTTCGACAACGGTATCCTCTTCGACACCAACAAGTCAACCCTCAGCGCAGATGCGAAGACCCAGCTCAAGACCTTCGCTCAGCAGATGCAGGATCTCCCCGACACCCAGATCACCGTCTACGGACACACCGACAACACCGGTACCGCAGAGGTTAACGAGAGAATCTCAAAGCAGCGCGCTGACGCAGTTACCGCTCAGCTCACAGCAAACGGCATCGACAAGGCCCGCATCGTATCAGAGGGCAAGTCATTCAACGAGCCTGTTGCTTCCAACGACACAGCAGAGGGCCGTGCACAGAACCGCCGCGTAGAGGTTTACATCAGCGCTAACGCCGACATGGTAAAGGCTGCTGAGGAAGGCACACTCAAATAGTGTATCTACAGGTAATACTACCTCTCAAGTTAAATTGGGCGCCGACCTACAAGGCCGACGCCCAAATCTTTCGTGGACAGCGCGTCCGCGTCATATTCGCCCGCAAGGAATATGTGGGCGTGGTCAGCCGCACCGATGTGCAGCCTGACCTTGCCCCCGCGAAGATACTCAGCATCATCTCTGTAGAGGAGAGGCTGCCGGTCATCAGCGAGGCTGAACTCAGACTATGGGAATTCATTGCCGGCTACTATCTCTGCACCATAGGAGAAGTGTACAAGGCGGCATACCCGTCGATGAAGCTCCATTCGGAGGAAGTCGTGGCGGCCACCGAAGCGAGGAAGGAAGCCAGCCGACTCAGAAAGCTCGAGGTCATGCAGGCGCGAGTCAGCAGGCTCGAGATCAGGCTCAAGGCTAAGGAGGCGGCAATCATTGAAAAGAAGGAAGGCACCAAGGTCAGGGCCGAGCTCGAAGCGGCCAGAGAGAAGACAGTGCTTGAGCTGGATGCGGCGAAGAAAGCCGTGGAAGCCTTTCTTGCACAGGACGAATCAGAGGATGCCCCCATAATCGAAAAAGCGCCCAAGCCCGTTCCCGGCAAGCCCATGCTGCTTCAAGGAAACATGCAGTCCAGGGCTGCCGAATACTCGCAGATAATCAGAGAGGCACTCGGGCGCGGCGGGCAGGTGCTGGTCCTGACACCCGAGAAGGCACTGTGCAGCGCCCTCGCAGGCAAGCTTGACGGCAGCATACTCGTAATGCCATGCAACTCCGACTGCACGGCCGCGCAGCGCCGCAAGGTTGCCGACACCCTGCGTTCCGGCTTCCCTACCGCCGTTCTCGGCAACAGAAGCTGCATCTTCCTGCCGTTCAGCAATCTGCAGCTGATAATAATCGACGAGGAGCAGGACTCATCCTACAAGCAGACGGAGCCCGCGCCGCGCTACAACGGGCGCGACTGCGCACTGGCACTCGGCAGCATACACTCCGCACAGGTCGTGCTTGGAAGCGCCTCCCCTTCGCTTGAAACCGAGCTCAACGTAATCGGCGGAAAGTTCACGCGTCGGACGCTCGATACCATGACCGTGGCGCCTGAAGCCTTCTACGACGTTGACGAGGATCTGCCTCTGGAGATAATCGACATCCCTGCCGAGCGCAGGAAACGGGGAATGGTCGGTGCCCTGTCGCGCAAGCTGATAGGCAGGGTGAACCGCAGCAAAGGCACGGCTGTGTTCATAAGAGGCTGGGAGAATGCTGAGGAAATCCAGGCCCAATGCAACGAGCTGTTCGGGAGCGGGAAAGTCAAGGTCATGAGCCTGCCCGAGCTGAAGCGCAGCGCACCTTCCGACATAGAGCTGCTTGCCGTCCTGCAGGCAGACGCATTCCTCAGCAAGGACGATTTCCGTTCAGACGAGAAGGCCCTCCAGCTGGTCGCAATGCTGCAGAACTTCAGCGCCGAGGTCGTCATCCAGACGGCCGTCTCAGACCGGTTCCGCGGCACCAGAAGCATGCAGGAACTGCTCAAGGAGCGCAAAGACTTCAGCCTCCCGCCCTACTCAAGGGCTGTCGAGGTCATTCTGCAGGACAACGACGAGGTCAGGAAGCAGCACATGCTACGGATTCTCTCGGGCGCCTGCCCGGCACCCATCGTAATGCCCGACAGAATAAGGTGGAATCTGCCCCGCGGCACAAAGCTGCAAGGCAGCAAGTCCGCCATCGCAGCTGCGGTGGCAGGCCTTGAGTCAAAAGAAAAATACATCGGTCACATCATAATAGACGTCGACCCCGCTTAAAATCACCATACCATGGGAAAATTCTTGAAAAAGGCAGTCCTTGCCATCGTATCCGTCATCGTGATCGCCCTTGTGGCAGTCCTCATAATATGGGCTCCTGAAATCAGGGCCATACGCAGCATCGAGCAGGTTGGCGACAACAGATACCTGTACAAGATGGAATACAAGGCCCATTATGACCTTGATGACGTGATAGCCCAGGGCATAGACGAGAATGCCAAGCTTCTGGACTATGTGGTTTCCAAGATAGTCAAGGGACTGCCCATCTCGCTCTCAAAGCCGGCAGCCGAAGACACCACCGGCTTCGCATGCACCAGTTTCCAGGCCAGGAATGCAGAAGGCGGCGGGTTCCTCTTCGGAAGGAACTATGACTTCTTCAAGAACCCCTCTCTCGTAACGGTCTCAAGGCCCAAGGATGCATACGCGTCCATAGCCCTCACCGACCTGTCTCACCTCGGCTACGGTCTTGAGAAACTTCCTGATTCGTTCGTGGCAAAGCTCTCTGCCCTTGCAGCAATATACGCTCCAGTCGACGGCATGAACGAAAAGGGCCTCTGCGTGTCGATCATGGCCCTTCCCAAGCAGCCCTCACAGCAGAACACAGGCAAGCCCGTCGTGGGCACGACCATCATAATGAGGCTCATCCTCGACCGCTGCGCCACTCTTGAAGAGGCTCTGGAGCTTGTCAAGTCCTTCGACATCAGGCACGACGTCAAGGCCGGAAGCGGCTACCACTACATGATCGCAGATGCTTCCGGCGCATGCGCAGTGGTTGAGTTCGACCTCTTCGACGGGTGGAGGACTATGATAGTCGAAAAGCCTGAGAATCAGGACTACATGCACGTGACGAATCACCTTCTCAGCCCCAAGTACTATACTGAGGAGCCCAATGAAGTCGTAGGCAACCCGCACAGCAGGAGCTGGTGGCGCTATGAGACAGCCGGCAGCTATCTTGCCGGACATGACGGAGTCCTGACGCCGGAGCAGGCACAGGAATGCCTCGCCCTCGTTCACTGGAAGGACCTCGTGTGGGACAACGGCATGGTGGAGGACACTCAGTTCAGCAACGTCTACGACCAGTCGGCCCTCACTCTGTGGCTCCGCAGCTGGAACGACTACGACAGCACCGTCAGATTCAGCCTTGAATAGTCTTGCCGGAGCATTGTGACATACTGCTTGCCGGGACGATGGGAAACATCGGGCCTGATGTGCGCGACACCCTTGCCGCACATGGCCTGGATGTCAGGATCATGGATTTCCCGCAGAACGTGCAGCGCGACGAATTCGGCTACCGGCGCCTTCTGATGAAGACCGTGGCGGCATGCAGGCCCGGCATGATCATGCCCATAGGCAACCCCGTCACCCTGGCCAAGATAGCCGAGGAAGCGGCTGCAGGCGAAAGCCCACGCAACTTCCCAGGAATCTGGGACGGCATAGTGTTCGCCGTCGAGAAGCTTGAAAAAGTCCGTCAGCTGGACGGCAAGGTCTCCTGCAGCGCACTGGCGGCCAGCCTGGGTATTAGGCAGCCGAATATCTATTCTTCGCCGGAGGAAGCCGGCGACAGGCAGGTCATCTTCAAGCGCGACGTCTCTTTCGGAGGCCAGGGAGTACACCTCCCGTGGAACCGCAAGTCGCTGGAGAACCTCATTGCCCACCAGAGCCCCGGAGAGCCCTATCTGATCGAGGATTTCATAAAGGGAGACGACTACAGCATCGACGTGGTGAGATTTCCCGGCTGCACCCAAAGCGGCTGCTACAAGGTTGTGGAGCATCATCCGGCCACAGGCGGCACCGACAGAGGATCGATGTGCCCTTCTACCGGGCGCGAGATGTGCTCCTTCCCCGAGATCGAGCAGATGGCCCTGCGGATTCTTGACAGTCTTGACTACAACGGCGTCTGCGGTATGGACTTCCGCGTGGACGCTGACGGAGTCCCCTGGTTCCTCGAATGCAATCCCCGCTTCACCGGCGGCGTAAAGTCACAGGTGGAGGCCGGCTTTGACATTCCATACATACTGTACACCCATCAGAAACGATAATATGCGAAAACTTTCCCTCATCACCCTGATCGTGATGGCAATCACATCATGCGGCGGCAACTTCGACTGCGGCCGCACTTTCACACACGTCAACAAGGCCATGACACCCTTCGGAGAAGACGGCAAAGCCATGATCTTCAGTGCCGAAGGCGAAGGCCAGATAGAGAACATGTACCTCTGCGGCGACTTCGACAACTGGCACCATCCCGGGCAGTGCCTCCTCAACGTCTATTGTGACGGCATGCTGTGCGTGAGCGGCAAGATCTATGAGCTCGCCTGCCTCAACATGGACTATGTTGATGAAAAAGAATACGAGAACGTGTTCCTGGAGACTCCCCTGTTCTCGAAGTTCGGTGCGCACAACAGTATAAGCCTGGACTTCAAGATTCCCTACTACAAGTCATGCAAGGTTGAGCTCGTGCAGCCGGAACCGGGCGTGAAGGACATGATATGGACCACAGTACGCGCCAACACCAGGGCAGGCATCACCTGCGACGGCAAGAAACTGCCCCGCGGCGTCTATTTCAAAGGCATAAGGATGGCAGACCAGACCGTTGTCTCCGGCGACCAGTTCACCATGATGGAGACTGACAGGAACTCAATGGTAGTGGGCGCGAACCTGTTCCTGAATTCAGAGACCGAGTGCTCCATGGAAGCGTGCATCAGGGCATTCGACACCAGTACAGGCAACGCCGAGTTCCTTTCCAGCGGCCTTGAGGATTTCTTCCTCGGCACATATTACTTCGATTCGGGCCAGTTCCTGGGCTACAAGTGCGGACAGACCTGCCTCAAGCGAGAGGAAGGACGCGTACAGCTCAGCGCATACAGGCAGTTCCCGGACAATCCGCTCTGTTTCAACCACCCGGTGAAGATAACCGTACGCAACGGCGAGCAGAACGAGATCAGTTCCGACAGCAGCATGAACGATGAGATATTCATGGAGCGAGGAAATGCAGTGATTGGAGCAATATGCTATTACTATGAGTGGTAGATGATTTTGGGTAATGTGGACATAAATGGTTGGTGATAGTGACAAAAGTGGTTGGTGACAGCC
>JAKSKK010000059.1 GCA_024401745.1 Bacteroidales bacterium | reverse complement strand
CAATGTGTCAAATTGTTATATAGGATTTTACCAACCGAAAATGTCCATTATACCAGAAATTCTCGGTGATGAAGTAAACGAAACGAGGCCGGTTCCAAAGGACCGGCCTCGCACATATACTCAGAATAACGGATAGTATATAAGCAATGGTGGCTTTCCCATCAGCCGCCACAACAGGCGCGAGTCGACAGGTGGGTGGCGGCCCCGGGAAGCCACACCCTCAGCTGGCTACAGCCCGTTCTTGATACGGTCCTCGGCGAAGTTGCGGGCGATGACGCCCTCAGGAATGCCGGTGGCCTTTGATTCGTCGATGATCCAGCTGATGGTATTGTAGATGTTCTCGATCTGCTTGAGCACCTTCTGCCTGTCGTAGACGGTGAAGGCCTCCTGACCTGCGTTGATCACGCCGCCCGCGTTGATGATGAAGTCGGGAGCGTAGAGGATGCCCTTGTCGTGGAGGGCCTGCCCGCACGCGTCGTCGAGAAGCTGATTGTTGGCGGCACCCGCAACCGCGCGGCACTTCAGCAGAGGGAGCGTAGTATAGTTGATGGTTGCACCGAGGGCGTTGGGAGAGAGGATATCGCACTCCACGCCGTAGAGTTCCTCGTCAGTGACCTCCTTGCAGCCCCACTCCTTGACGGCGATGTCCATATTCTTACGGTTGGAATGGGTAGATACAATCATCTCGGCGCCGGCATCCACAAGCTGCTTGCAGAGGTCGAAGCCCACGTGGCCGAGTCCCTGGAGCGCGATCTTCACGCCGTGGAGGTCGTCGGTGCCGTTGAGCTTGTTGGCGATGGCCTTGATTCCGCAGAACGCACCGTA
The DNA here is from genome assembly GCA_024401745.1 of Bacteroidales bacterium. Classification (GTDB taxonomy): domain Bacteria; phylum Bacteroidota; class Bacteroidia; order Bacteroidales; family UBA932; genus Cryptobacteroides. The sequence continues at coordinate 5,165 of JAKSKK010000059.1, read as the reverse complement.
GGCTGTGAAGGGTGAAGGGTCACCGCTCACGTCCTCGCGGCCTACCACATACTGAGTCTTGTGCATGATCTGCTTCATGTCGTCGACGGTAGTGTTGACGTCCTCGGCTGTGTAGTAGCAGCCGCCTAGACTCTCGACGGCCTCGCCGAAGGCCTCGAAGAGGGCCTCGCTCTTCTGGAGCGGAGATGCCATGATCACGCCCTTGGCACCGCCGCAGGGCAGACCGGCAGCAGCATTCTTGTGGCTCATTCCACGCGAGAGGCGAAGGACGTCGAACAGGGCGTCGCCGAGATGGTGATAAGGATATAGGCGGCAGCCACCGATAGCGGGGCCGAGCTTGGTATTGTGCACGGCGATGATGGCATGGAGGCCGGCTTTTTCATTGTTCACGAACAACACCTTCTCGTGTTGCCACTCACTGATAAGGTTCAATGATGCTGACATGGTCTTATGATTTTACGGACATTTGTATAAAGTTAGCGAGTTCCCGACAAAAAAGCAACAGAAATCCAGCATATATGAAAGAATGGCGGTCAGGCTACCAAGGATCTGACATACCCTACGCTGCCGACATACTGCTCATCGGTGTCGAGATGCTCGATTATCATAGGCATGTCAGGGTCGGCAGCACTTGCGAGCTGCGCATAGAGCGGGATGTCAAGGTTCCCTTCTCCGCATGCGCACTCTTCAAGCTGGAAGGTATATTCCTCCTTCAGCCGGATGTCCTTCAGATGGCAGCTGCAGATGCGGGGGCCAAGTTTCGAGAAGCACTCGCGGAGGAACTCATCATTGAAGAAATAGCGCTGTGGGCTGGTTATCATGTTCACCACATCAAGGTGTGCACCGAACTGCGGACGGTCGACATCAGCAAGCAGGCGCAGATATTCGTCGGGGCTTCCAGGTATCATCCATGGCATGGATTCTATGCTGAAGAAAGTCTGCCGGGGTTCAGCCTCATCGATGATCCTTCGTATCATGGCAACGGCCATGTCCCAGCATTCCGAACTGAAATTTCCGCGATAGCCTCCGTCCCAGCGGGAACCGTAAGGGGTGCCGACAACGTTCACGCAGCAGCGGGCGCCGATACGGTCAGCCATCTTCAGCTGACCGACAGCATAACGTATCCACTTCTCGCGTTCCGCGGGATCGGCTGCCAGAGTGTTGCGCCAGACACCCACCTCGGCGATCTGCAGACCCGCCTCATCGGCGGCGCGCTTGTAGGCCATCACCGTCTCTTCTCCGGAAAGATGGTCCACCGGGAACACGACGGTTTCAAGCCCCAGGGCTTTATGCTTCGCAGCCCACTCCTGAGGCGAGCCATGCTGAAGGGAAGATGATATTCCAAGTTTCATCAGAAGTTCCTTTTATGGATTACAGCAGGGTCCATCCTGTCCGGCGAAGCGATCCCGGTTCTTGCCATCACACCGGCAAGTTCCTGAGTCATGGCGGCAATCCGGCCGGCAACCGCATCGGGGCCATCTTTCAGCAATGGCATAAGGTGGCGTCCGACACCCACAGCCTTGGCGCCGAGGGCCAGGCATTTATAAGCATCCATTCCGCTCTCTATCCCGCAATCGACGAATACCGGAATGCTGTTCCCAACGGCAGCGATGATGTCCTGCAGCACGAAGAGCGGCGGCACCGAGTACTGTACCATTCCGTGATGATGGGAGACCATTATTCCTGCGCAGCCGGCATCCAGACATTTCCTGGCATCCAGCGGACTGAGCACGCCCTTCACGATGAAGGGTATGCCTGCGGCACGGACAAACTGGGCGATCTCCTCCTGGCTCTTGGCCTTCATGGGCAGGCCCATGACGTTGTCGTAGCCACCGTTGGAGTTGAAGGCGTGGTCGATGTCCATACCCACGGCGAAGCATCCGGCACCGACTGCGTGCTCTATCTTGCGGAACACTTCCCTGTTGTCAGCATGAGGCTTGATTATCTTGATGGGCCTCGCGCCGGTGGCAACGATTGCCTCCAGCTCGCTGTCAGGCCCCATCCCGACCCAATGCACCGCACCGCTGCGGGCTGCGCCCTCAGCATAGACGGTCATCCCGTCAGGAGCGGTGTTCCCGAGGTGAGAAAGCGCCGTTGTCATTATCGGGGTACGGAAAGTCTCGCCGAAAAGCGTCATTTCAGTTGAAGGAATGACGGCATCGATGTATCTGGTTTCCAGAAGCAGGGAATCAAAGTAGTCCCTGGTTATCACGTCGGGATCGGAAGAACGGTTCATATCTGTTGTCTGGTTTCTATTTCAGTGTTGATTTCGTCCATACGGGCATCGGAAAGCTCATAGCGGCTGATAACAAGCGCAGCAAGTATCATGAGTATGGCGGGAACTATGGTCTCCAGACTGGTAATCCCCTGCTCCGCAAGCGGAGTCTGGGCAGAATTGCCGGACTTGAAGCCCACCCATGCAAGGACAAGCCCGGGAATCATGCCACCGAGGGCCATGCCCGCCTTCATGAATATGCATATAAGGGAATTCACAATTCCAGAAACGCGCTTTCCGGTCTTGTATTCTCCGTAGGACACCACATCAGGCACAAGTGCCCACATATATCCTGTTGCTACGGCAACGCCTGCGCTCTTGATGAACTGGGTCATGCAGAGGATGAAGAAATGCTCCTTGAGTGCAGGTATGCTGGCATAGAGATGCATCAGCAGCATGCCAAGCAGAGACATGCCGATGAAGATGAAGAACATTCCCTTCTTCCCCACCCTGCGCTTGATAGCCGGCACGAGCGGCAGGAACACAAAAGCCGGTGCCGTACCTATCCACATGAAGACGGAAGTCATCAGCGGCGTGGCTCCCACGTTGTATGTCAGGAAGTAGGAGTCCGCCGCATTGTCTATGCTCATTGTGGTGAACGCTATCAGGAAAAACAGAGACAGTATGCGCAGCGGACGGTTGCGCACCAGCTCCATCCACAGGTCGCTGACCTTCACCTTTTCAGTCTGCTCATCGCTCATGACTATCCTCTCGCGGCTCTGGGAGAAGCAGAAGAAGATGATTGCCAGGCCCACCAGGGCGAATATGCCCATGGTGATGAACCACGCGCCAGCCGCCTCGGGAGTGTTGTATACCGCCTCGGTACGGCCGGTCGTGGGATTGTATATCTTCGGGGCGAAGATGGCGATTACCAGAGGCAGTGCCTTGATGGCAATGGCGGCAAGGTTGGCGCATATCATCCTGACACTGTTCAGGATGGTGATCTCGTCATTGTCCCTCGTCATCGATGAGTGCATCGCGCCGTAGGGCACGCTGATGAGCGTGAAGCTCATGCTGAGGCCAACGTAGGTTATGTATGCATACAGCAGCGAACCGCTGAAGCCGTTCCAGAAGCAGAGTATGGCGGCACCGGCTAGCGGGATGCCACCGAGAATCAGCCAGGAACGGTACTTGCCCCAGCGGGGCTTTGCCTTGTCGACCAGAGTGCCCACGACAGGATCCCAGACCACGTCCACGATGCGGACCACAAGGAACATCACCGCCGCAACCTCGGGCCGCAGCCCGAACACGTTGGTATAGAAGAACAGCAGCCAGAAGCTTACCGTCTGATATATGATATTGAGGGCGAATTCTCCCGAGCAGAAACCTATCCGCTCGCGCCAGCTTAGTCTGTATGCACCATCCATAGCAGTTTTCTATTCTCATGGAATATGCGTATGCTCTACAAAGCTACAGAATTTTCCAGCATAAACGAAAAAAAAGACCCCCTGATTATGAGTCAGGCCCCCATTATATAAACTTATTTTATATAAACTTGTATAATATAACTTTATTTAATAGATTTGTGAAAAATACTGACTTATGGAAATACCTTTCTGCTACGGAAAAATCGTCAAGGACAAGGACTACACGGACCGTGTCGAGGATGAGCGACATCTGTACAACAACTTCCTTGCGCTGACCAATACTACAATCATATCGCCCAGACGATGGGGAAAGTCATCGTTGGTAAACAGGGCGCTGGAGCTTCTTGGGCAGACACGCGGTGAGTACCTTACGGTAAAGCTCGATGCCTTCAACCTCAAGACCGCAGACGACTTTCTTGAGAACTATGCCAGATGCATAGGAAGTGCGTTCACCTCTCACGACGAGCTCATAGAATTCCTCAAGACTTCCCTGCCTCGCGTGAACGCCGACCTTGTCATCGGGGCTGGTCCGGCGAAACTCACACTGCACATGGAACGTCAGGAAACAAAAGACAGCGCTTCGGATATCCTCGATCTCCCTCAGAGACTTGCCGAGAAGAAAGGGAAAAAGGTAATCGTGTGCATAGATGAATTCCAGGTCGTGGCAGAATATCAGGACTCGCTTGCGTTCCAACGCATGCTGCGTTCCCGCTGGCAGACGCATGACAAAGTAGCCTACTGTCTTTTCGGGTCAAAGTTCAACCTGATGAACGAGCTTGTCGGAAAGCCGAAGATGCCTCTTTATAAATTCGGCGACATGTTCTACTTGAAAAAGATTGCCACAAACGACTGGATCGACTATATCACAGAACGCTTTGAGGATACTGGTAAAAGCATCTCCGTCCCTGCAGCGGCCCACCTTGTAGGGCTTGTGAAGAACCACTCATACTATGTCCAGCAGCTGGCACAGCTTGCCTGGTTCAGAACAGAGCGTGGCTGCGACGAAACCGTTGTGGACGAAGCATTTGAAAATCTGATGAACCAGCTGGAGATGCTGTTCACGCAAACGATGGAGGAGCTTACGCCTACTCAAGCCGAATATCTAAGGGCCGTGTGTGACGGCGTAACAAAGTGGAACTCCGTAGACACGCTGAAGAAATACAGGATGGGCACTGCCGCTAATGTCAAGAACCTCAAGGCAGCCCTCGAGAAAAAGGAGATCATCACATCGATGCCGGACAGCATCGAGATTCAGGATCCTATATTTGAAACTTGGCTCAGAACAATCTATTATTGAGAGATATGCCATGAGTAAGGGGAGCATAATCTGCGTTGTTACATGGACAATTTGATTGTCTTCTCCACGATATGACCCCGTATGTGGAATTTCACATCAATTTTCGTCATTTCTCCACAAGATTAGGGATTTCATGGAGGAATCGTGAATTTCAGGCACAAGAACAACAATAAGGTAATGTGGACATAAATGGTTGGTGATAGTGACAAAAGTGGTTGGTGACAGC